>CAXUFI010000219.1:0-4775 GCA_964250245.1 uncultured bacterium | reverse complement strand
GCTAGCTTCCGACTTACCGTGAGGCCTCGTACACCACTCCCTGGGACGCGATCCACAATTGGACGACTCTCCAGCACCACGGAGGCCAGTAACCAATGCTCAGGAAGGTGCGTTCAGTAAGGGCCTGCACGCGCCACGTCGTCCTTACTTGGCCGGTGATGCGGTATCTCCAGCCGGTGTGAAAAAAGCGAAAAGCAGTATCCGAGCCGCTGACGCTCGACGTTTCTATCGATGGAGAGACGGTGCAAATCTTGCGAGGGCGGGCTATACACCAGGCTCGCCGATGGACGTGCTCGTCGAGTACGCACTTACCGAGTATCTCGAGCTTCTCAGGTGTTGCGGGACGAAAACGCGAGCGACGTTCCGCCAGGTAATCGACTTTAGGGATTGACTTCGCGAGGCAGCACCGCCGGGCAAGCCCGGTAGCGGCTCCGGCGAACACAACGTAGATGCCCTCCCTAAAGCTTCCCCGCAACATAAGGTAGCGCTCGAAGGTTTCCGTTTTGACCGCCTTGGTAAAGGGGCAGAAAGAGAATCGGTTCTGTTTCACTGCGGTGCGGTAGCCGCGTTATAACACGATGCTGAGGGAGACGGTATGAATACGAATCAAGGCTACGCGTACGAAGAAGATCAGGCGAGTCCGTACGATCGCGGAACGATTGCCGCGATCTTCGATACCCGCGAAGACGCTAAGTACGCGCTGCAAGATTTGCACGACGCAGGCTTCCACAAGACGTGGATGGGCGTTACGTCGGCGGAGTCGGCACCGACCACGGCCGGAGCCGGTACGCAGGTCGAAACGGCCGAAGGCGGATTCGGGGCCTCACTGGCGCGCTTTTTCGGCGAGAGCGGGGCGGACTCGCTCTACGACGCGTTGACGAAGCGCGGCGTGCCGCACAGTGATGCGCTAGCGCTCGATCACGGCTTGCACGCCGGTGGAGCCGTCATCACGGTCGAAGCGAAGGACCGCTATGATGAAGCGATCCAAATTCTGAAGCAGGACAGCGCGCAGATCTCGTCTTCGACGGCGAGCGGCGCGCTCGGCGTGTACGACGAGGACATCACCTCGCCGGCATCCAGCACGGCCGCGACGGCGGGCGCCGCCACTGCCGGAATCATGTCGGCCCCCGACCCGACGGCCGTTGGGAACGGCACGACGGCGCAGACCGGAGCGTATGCTGCGGACGATACGGATCGTACGCTGCAACTGCGCGAAGAGCGCCTCTCGGTCGACAAGGAGCGCGTCTCCGCGGGCGAAGCGACTCTCGGCAAACGCATCGTCACTCAAGATGCGTCCGTGGACGTCCCCGTCATGCACGAGGAGCTCTTTGTCGAGCGCCGGCCCGTTGGCAACGCGCGACCCGCCACCGGGACCATCGGAGCCGACGAAACGATTCGCATCCCGCTCATGCGCGAGCAAGTCGTCGTCGATAAGCGCACGATCGTACGAGAAGAAGTCGCGATCGGGAAGCGCGCCGTCACCGGTACGGAACGCGTAGACGGGACCGTCCGTCACGAAGAACTGGTCGTCGATGACACCAGCAAGGCAGCTGGCGCTACCACCGGCGCCACGTCCGCTTCCACTACGACCCCAAGCATCTAAAGCAACCGCGCCCGTGGCCGACGCGGCACGGGCGCGTCTGCGGACGTTGCGTCGCTGGTGCCGCTAGCCGACGCTCCGCGGCCTCGTCCCCTTACCTGACCGGTACAGATAACGATAGATCGGCGGGACGCTCTGATGGCGTGGGCATCGGAGCGCCCGTCTTCTGACTCACGTGAGCAAATGAGTCGACGACGAGTCCCGCCGCACGAGCTGCTCTTAAGCGATAAAACCGTTGCGGAGGGCTATAGCCGACGCATGCGCTCGATCGAAAGCCGATAGCGTTCGCAGGATCTCCGCGACGTGCGCCTTCACCGTGCCGAGCCCGATATTGAGCGCGCTCGCAATGCTCGTGTTGGAGGCGCCGAGCGCGACTAAGTTTAGGACTTCGGTTTCGCGCGCCGTTAACGGCGAGTCCGCGGCAGCGGTACGGCCTTGCAGGCGACGTAAGACGATCGTCGCGATCCGCGGGTCGAAAAAGGCGCCGCCGGCAGCTACGGTGCGAACGGCGTCGACGACGACGCCGGGCGCTGAAGATTTCACGCAATAGCCGTCGGCCCCCGCGTGCAGCGCGCGCGTCACGGCCGCCTCATCTTCGCGCATCGTCAACACGACGACGCGCGCGGTGCTGCCGTGGGCGCGCAAGCTGCGCACCAGCTCGATGCCGTCTTTGCCCGGAATTCCCAGATCGACGATCGCGACGTCGGGTGAGGCGTTGAATATGAGACGTTCTCCGCTGACACCATCGGGTGCTTCGCCGATAACGTCGAAGCCGCTCGCGCGCAACGTCACGCGCAGCCCCATTCGGATCAGCGCGAAATCCTCGACGATCGCGACGCGTGTCCCGTTCACGCGGCGATGGTCGGGGAGCGGGGGAACGAGAGGATGAAGGCCGATCCGTGCGGAGCGCGCGCTTCATAACGCGCGTGGCCGCCGCTCTCCTCGGCGATGCGGCGCACGATGTAGAGCCCGAGCCCTGTCCCGCCGCCTTTCGAGAAGCGCTGGAATAACGATTCGCGCACGTCGTCCTGGACGCCGTAGCCGTCGTCGAGCACCGCCAGCTCGATCTCCGACGCCGTGCGACGCACACGGAGATCGATCGTGCCGCCCGCCGGTGTGTTCCGAATCGCATTGGCAAGCAGATTCGAGATCGCCCGCCGCACGTCGCTGCGCGTGCCCTCGATCGTCGCGTCGGGCGGTACGTCGGTGCGAACGTTCAGCCCGACGGCTTCGGCGACGCTCGTCAGTTCCGCCGCGACGTCGCTTACGAGCTCCGGTAACTGGATCGCTTCCGGATCGTCGCGCGGCTTCTCCGCTTCGAAACGCGCCACGAGCAGTAGCGTCTCGGCCAGCCGTTGGATCCCCTCGATCGAGCTGCGGCTCTCCGTAAGAACGGCGGTGTAGTCGGAAGGCAGCGCACCGTACGCGCCGTCTTGCGCCTGCGCGAGCGTTACGGAGAGCGCCATGAGCGGCGTGCGGACGTCGTGCGAAATAGCGCCGACGAGATCTTGCAGCACCTCTTGGCGGCTCGAAAGCAGATCGTTGCGCCGGCGCAACCGCTCGAGGAGCCGCGCCTGGTTCATCGCCGCGCGCGTTCGCAACGCGTATTCCGCAGCCGCGTGCAAGGTCGCCGCATCGGGCGCCGACGTTTCGTGCCCGATCAAGAGGACCCCGAAGCGATAATCGTCTTGCGCGACGGGGATGCCGATGAAATACGGTGTAAGCGCCTCGCCGCCGCCGAGCGCGGCCAGGCGTTCGCCCGCGGGAAACGTCTCGATGTTCTGCAGCGTCGACAACGCCGTAATCGCCGCCGCCGTGCTGCTGCCGGCGGCGGGGCGTTCGCGCGCGGCCGCCTCGGACGCTAGCCCGGTACGGACCCACAGCGGGCTCTCGAGATCGCTCGGACACCAGATCGCGACGGGCGTTTCGAAGACCGGGATCGCTTCCTCGGTTACCGTCTTCGCGATGCTTTGCGGCTCGAGCGATGTCCAGAAGCGGTGGACCGCCGCGAGCAAGGCCGCGTCGACGCGCTCTCGCCCGGCGTTCGCCGTGGCGCGGCCCAATCGTTCCGAGCGGCTCTGAATCGTCAGCGCGAGGGCACCGACCAAAAAGATCGAGATGAGCGAGATCGCTCGATTCTCGACGCCGAGCACGTCCCAACGGTAGCCGTCTTGGGCCGCGTCCGTAAGCGATCCCAAGAGGTTTAGTATCAAAGTGAGCGTGAGCAGCCGAACGATGAGCGCGCGGCGCCCCGTGAGGGCGGCGAGGACCACCGATACTTCATAGGCGATCTGAATCGAAAGCGCTTGCGGCGTGAACGCGTCGAGCACGAAAACGATGGCGAGGGACGCGTAAGCGCAGGCTTCGATAACTCGCGAGCCGGCAGTTACCTTCGCCACGGGAGAGGCCATACCGGTCGTATCGGTCGTGGCGCAGGCTATCTGAACGGCCGGCGCCGTTCGGCCGGGAGCCGTTCGGCCGATGCCGCCCGGACGGCCCAAGGGCTATGCTATGGCGTACGGCTTACGGCTGCGGCGCGGCCAGAGGAGACTTCGTTCGAGATGCACAGGAAACGGCCGTCGTCGTTCCGCCGGCTTGCCGCGGTTCTGCGCGACGATTCGGCCCAAGGTCTCGTCGAGTATGCGATCGTCGTCGCGCTCGTCGCTCTGCTCGCAATCGCTACCCTGCGGGCGCTCGGCCGGCGCGTCAACAATTCGCTAAGTTCGGCATCGAACGGATTCTCTTAACTGTGCCGGAGCCGCTAGCAACGCGCTCCTGCCACCGCGCAACGAGGTCCGCGTAAGTCCGGAAGCGTAGCGCGAACGATGGCTTCGCAACGTCGCGTCACCTCCGAGGCAATTCGCGCGCGCAAGGGCGTTCGCTTTCCGGTCGTGACGGCGTACGACGCGCCGTTCGCGCATTGCGCGGAGTCCGCCGGCATCGACGTGTTGCTCGTCGGTGATTCGCTCGGCATGGTGGTCCTCGGATACGATGCGACGACGCACGTCGAACTCGCCGACATGTGCCGGCACGCGGGTGCGGTCGCGCGTGGTTCGGCGCGGGCGCACTTGGTCGTCGATCTGCCGTTCGGCAGTTACCAGCCGAGCGACGCCGACGCCGTTCGGGCGGCGGTCGCTCTCGTCCGCGGCGGCGCCGGCAGCGTCAAGCTCGAGGG
>CAXUFI010000218.1:0-4777 GCA_964250245.1 uncultured bacterium | reverse complement strand
TTGGCCGCGGGCGCCTCCGAGCGTATGGGCCGGCCGAAAGCGGCGCTCATGCTGGGGGGCCGCACCCTGCTCGAACGGGCGCTCGAGGCGTCCGCCGCGTTTCCGACGGTCGTCGTGATCGGGGCGGACGTGCCCGAGACGGTCTCTAAGGTGTTGGCGGCCGCGCGCCGCAACGGCGATGTGAGCGTCGTCGTGAACGCGCGAGCCGAGCGCGGGATGAGCCGTTCGCTCGGGCTCGCGGACGCCGCGGTGCTCGACCGGACGGTCCCGCTCGGCGTGCTCCTGCTCGATACGCCGCTCGTCGACGCGGCGCTCGTGGCCCGCGTCTTTACGTCGCGCGGCAGCAACGACGTCGCCTACCCGGTACGCAACGGCGCGCCCGGTCATCCGGTCGTCTTCGGCGCGCGCGCCCGCGCGGCGATCGCCGAGCTGCCGGTCGGGGATACCGTGCGCAATTTGCGCGACGACCCGCGTTGGACGCGCGTCGCGATCGAAATCGAGGACGACGGGCCCTTTCTCGATATCGATACCGAGAGCGATTTCGCAGCGCTGACCGCCCGCTTCGCGGACGCGCCGCTCGAACCGGAGCGGCTCGGGTAACGCCCGCCCGCGCGCTGCGCGCGTCTGCAAAGCGTCGGCCGGGCCGCTACGTTAGAGTCGAACGCCGGCTACGTTAAAGCTCGGGGAATTTCCAAGCGAGGCGGGCTTGGCAGAACGGGCCCGTGAGATATCCGATCAGCCAGGCTGAGGAAGAGATGGCGGCGAGGGGGGCTGCGAGCCCCACGAGCGGCACGTAATCGACTGTTGCCACTCGCCCCAGACAGCGCCACACGAACTCACCGATTACGAGAACGTACGCTGCAACGAACGTTGCGAGTTGCGGTTGCCCGTGACGCGCGAATATCGCGCCGGCAAGCACGAACGAACTGGTCAACATCGATAGAACGAAGGATCTGCGCCGCAATATCATTTCCTAAACAAGCGCGCATTGTAGAAGCGGAGTGGAAGGTCCAGCAGATGCTCCGAGCTGCCGAGCCCATCTTCTAAACATTGCTTAGCCGGCGTCATCTCGTTTCTTAGCGTGCCCCGGAAGCTATTTCTGCGAAGGTAAGCGTCCGGTATGTACTTCTTATCGAGAAGGCGCGTCCCGCTCGCACACGGGCCGTCGCCGTAGCTCGCCCACTTCGGAGGCGGACGAAAGCCGAGGCCTACCCGTGGCCGAGATGCCAACCGTGTTCCGGGCACGGGTAGGCGTGCAGCGCTCGCGCGGTTTTCGGGATCGCTTTCTCGGCGCCGCGCTTGGTGGCGAAGGCAGCCTTACGCGAGCCGTTCGCATTGAAGCAGGAGCGGCCGGCTTTCCACCACGCGCGCCGGTCGGCGGCCATGCTGCCGGAATCGCCTTTGCGAGCCGCGATACCTGCCGGACCGGACGACTATAACGGCGCGGTTTGGGCACATCTTCCGCATGGCTACTTGTGACATCGGTATTACCGGCCTTGCGGTCATGGGCGCGAATCTCGCGCGTAACGCTGCCCGCAAAGGGTTCGCGGTCGCGGTCCACAACCGGACCGATGCGAAGACCGACGAACTCGTCGCGCAGTTCGGTAACGAGGGGACGTTCGTCGCGGGACACGGCATCGACGAATTCGTCGCGGCATTAAAGAAGCCGCGGGCGATCGTCATGATGGTCAAGGCCGGGAAACCGGTCGACGACGTCATCGCCGAAATCGTGCCGCACCTCGAACGCGACGACATCCTCATCGACGGCGGCAACTCGTTATTTACCGATACGCAGCGGCGCGCGGACGAACTCGCGCCGCAGGGCATCCGCTATCTCGGCGTCGGCGTTTCCGGCGGCGAAGTCGGCGCGCTCGAGGGGCCGAGTATGATGCCCGGCGGCGATCCGGCCGCCTACGAACGCGTCCGGCCGATGCTCGAGAAGATGGCCGCGCAGGTAGACGGTACGCCGTGCTGCACCTATATGGGGCCCGGCGGCGCGGGACACTACGTCAAAATGGTGCATAACGGCATCGAGTACGCCGACATGCAACTCATCGCCGAAGCGTACGATTTGATGCGCAGCGTTTACGGCCTCGATGCCGGTCGCATCGCCGACGTCTTCACCAACTGGAAAGACGGCGATCTCGACTCCTACTTAATCGAGATTACCGCCGAAGTGCTGCACAAGCGCGATCCGCAAACCGGCGTGCCGCTCGTCGACGTCATTCTCGACGAAGCCGAACAAAAAGGCACCGGCCGCTGGACCGCGCAGCAGGCGCTCGAGATGGGCAGCCCGATCACCGCCATCACCGAAGCCGTTTTCGCCCGCTCGATCTCTGCGCTCAAGACCGATCGCGTCGCGGCGTCGAAGCTGCTTTCGGGGCCGCCCGCTGCACACGCCACGCCGGACGCCGCGGCCTTCGACGCGATCCGCGATGCGCTGTACGCCTCGAAAATCATCGCTTACGCGCAAGGTTTCGAACAGATGGCGGCCGCGTCCAAACAATTCGGCTGGCAGCTCGATCTCGGCAAGATCGCGACGATTTGGCGCGGCGGCTGTATCATCCGCGCGAAATTTCTCGACCGCATCAAAGAAGCGTACGCGCAGACGTCCTCGGAAACGAACTTGCTGACGATCCCGTACTTCAGCGAGGGCGTCAAGAATGCGGAGCATGCTTGGCGCGATGTGGCGGCGCGCGCCGTTACCGCGGGCGTGCCGATTCCGGCCTTCTCTTCGTCGCTTGCCTACTACGACGGTTACCGGCGCGCGAACGGACCCGCGAACCTCTTGCAGGGGTTACGCGATTACTTCGGCTCGCACACGTACAAGCGTAACGATCAACCCGGCACGTTCCATATCCGCTGGTCCGAAGGCGGCGCGGAAGTAAAGGCGGGCGCGTAGTGTCACGTTTCCTTCGCCTCGCGCTGCTTGGCGCCGCGCTTGCGGCGTCGGCGGCAGGGCCGGCCCTGGCCGACCCGACGCCGCCACCGACGGCCCCGCCCGCGTTACCGGCGTCGGTGCCGGCGAACGGGCTGAACAATCCGGACGTGCAGAGCGGTCTCAACGCGGTCGGCGGATTAACGCAGAGTACGAACGGCGCCGCCGCCTTCGGGAAGGTCGTGTACTTCAAACGTTTCGATCTGGAACTCGAGACCGCGCCGAGCGTGTATCGCAAAGTTCGTTTGCACCAGGGAACGGTTATTAATCCGCGGGGAGCGACGATTCAGAACGGCATGACGTTGCAGGCGAACGGGAGTCCGCAACCCGACGGTACGCTCGGCGCGGACACGATCACGGTACGCTAAATCGCCGGCGCTCCATGTTCGGTTAATGTTCGTTAAACTGCTTAATCCTCGTTAATGTTTTCGCGCTGCTGCGTTCGGGTAGGCGGCAGACGACAGCTATGAGGAGAGGGTCGTGGAACAAACAGCGCGGTTTTCCGCAGCGCGTTTTTCGGAAATTGACGACGAGCATATCAGTCCCGACCAATGGAAGATCGTGCTCATCTCGGGGATGGGCTTTTTCACCGATGCCTACGATCTGTTCATCATCGGCGTCGTGCTCAAGCTGCTCAAGTCCGAGTGGCACATCGGCTCGTTCGAGATGGCGATCGTCGGCGCGACGGCGCTCGTCTCCGCGGCCATCGGCTCGGCCGTCTTCGGGCGGATCGCGGACGTGTTCGGCCGGAAATATATCTACGGTTTCGAAGTGCTCGTCCTGGGCGCGGGCGCGATCGCGTCGGCCTTTTCGCCGAACATCTGGTGGCTCGTCGCGTTTCGCTTCATTCTCGGGCTCGGCATCGGCGGGGACTATCCGGTCAGCGCGACGATCGCGAGCGAGTTCGCCGGCAAGAAGACGCGCGGGCTCATGATCTCGAGCGTATTCGCGATGCAGGGCATCGGCCTGATCGTCGGTCCGTTACTCGCTATCGCGCTCTTGGCGGCGAAGGTTCCGCAGGATATCGTCTGGCGCGTTCTGCTTGCGGCGGGCGCGGTGCCGCCGCTCGCGGTGTTCTGGGCGCGCCGCCATCTAAAAGAGACGCCGCGGTTCGCGCAGATGACGGAGGGTAAGGACGACGCAGTCGGCGAGAAAGCGAAGCGCATCGGCTACGTCCAAGCGCTCAAGGACGCCTTCGGCAAGGACCGGCAACTCGCGCGTTGGCTCGTCGGCACGTCCGCCGCCTGGTTTCTGCTCGATCTCGCGTATTACGGTAACACGATCTCCAATCAAGAGTTCGTGACGGCGGTCAGCCCGCAAGGCAGCCAGATTCACGATCTGTATCTCTCGTTGCTCGTGTTCGCCTTCGCCGCGTTCCCCGGTTATCTGTTATCGATTTTCGGTATGGACCGCTGGGGACGTAAGACGATTCAATTGCTCGGTTTCGCCCTCATGGCGGCGAGCTTCATCGGTATCGCGTTCCTCGGCGATGCCAAGACCATCATCGTGCCGTTCGTCGCGCTCTATTGCCTCAATTACTTCTTCACGGAATTCGGGCCGAATACGACGACGTTCGTTCTGCCGGCGGAGATCTTTCCGATCGGCGTCCGGACCACGAGCCACGGCATCTCGGCGACGATCGGTAAGGTCGGCGCCGCCATCGGCACGTTCAGCTTTCCGCTCTTGCAGGCCAAGTTCGGCCTGCCGGGCCCGATGTGGGTCGCCGGGGTGTGCTGTCTCGGCGGCTTCGCCGTGACGTGGGCGTTGCTCCCGGAACCCAACGGCTTAGATTTGGAAGAGGCCTCCCGCGCCCGTTCGTTCGGCGGCCGCGCCGCGGCG
>CAXUFI010000217.1:0-4780 GCA_964250245.1 uncultured bacterium | reverse complement strand
CCCGCGCGCCGGCGGCACCGCCACGCTCCCCCAGTCGCCGAGCCCGGCCTCGCCCTCGCGCGGCGCGCGCGGGGCGCGGGGCGGCGGCCCGAGCGCCGCCCAGTTGCCGCGCAACGTCGCGCTCGCTCTCGCGCTCGTCGCCGACCGGAACGTGCGCGTCCGCAGCGCGAACGTCGATATCGGGGCATCCGGTTCGGTGCGGGCGACGGGGACGCTCGCCGCGCCGGTGCTCGCGGGCGCGTTCACCTCGACCGGCGGGACGCTGTCGTACTTCAACACGGTCTTCCGGCTCCTGGACGGCACGGTCACCTTCGAACCCGATCTCGGGGTCGTCCCCGTGCTCGACGCGCGCGCCGTCACGCACGTCATCGACCCCGATCCCAATACCGTTCGCAACGCCGCCGGCTCGGCCGACATCACCCTCGCCTTGAACGGTCCGGTGAACGCGCTGTCGATCTCGCTCGACTCCAACCCCGCGTACGGGCGGCAGCAAATTCTCGGCTTATTGCTCAACGCGCCCGCATTCGGAGCGACCAACCTGTTCGGCGAGACGGCGCAGAACCCGACGTACTACGGCAGCACGAACACGGCCGCGCTCTCACCCGCCGTCGTTACGAGCCGCAACGCGAGCGGCGAACTCAGCGTCGCGCAGGAAGCTTTCGGCATCGCGAACGCGCAATTCACGCGCACGTTGCTCGCGCCGTTCGAGACGACGTTCGCGGGCGCACTCGGGCTCTCGAACTTCAATCTCAACGTCGATTACACGGGCAACGTCGGCCTCTCGGCGCGTAAGGTTCTCGGCAAAGACGTCAACGCGATTTACGATACGAGCTTCGGCTATCCGTACCGGCAAACGTTCGGCTTCGAGATTAAGCCGACCGAGTTCGAAGCGGCGCAGGTGACGGTGTTTCAAACGCTCGGCGCATACGACCTCAACTCGCTCACGCCGACGGGCTACTTATCATCGTTTAATTCTAAGGTGCGCGCCGCGCAGCCCGTGGCCGGTTCGAGCGGTTTTTCTCTAAGCATTCAACGGCTCTTCCCGTAGCCAAGGACCGGCTGCGAGGGGGGCGAACCTCGCCGCGCTGACTAAGAAGACGCAACTGGGCTCCGAGCGTTCTTCCGCACAGGACGCAACAGTCTACTTTCCGCATCGTCTGCACGGCGGGAGGTCCAAGGATACTTCTACTGCGTATGTTGTCTCGTTTTCGTCGTGCGCTTCGTAACGGCTTGGCACTGGCGGCGCTCGCCGGCTCGTTCGCCCCGTACGCGGTCTCGGCGCGCACTCACCACGCGCGGGCGGTCGTCTCGCAGGTGCAGCCCGCACCCGGCGCGTCCGAAGTTCCGGCGCCTCCCCCCGATGCGGGGACGCCGGGCGCGCCCGCCGAGCCGACGGCCGCGCCGAACGCGCCGCTCGTCGTCAGTGTGGACGTTTCGGGGAACGCGCACGTTCCGAGCGACCGCATCCTGAGCGTCGTGCGCACGAAAGCGGGACAGCCGTTCAACGAGGCCCTGTTGCGCGAAGATCTGCAGAGCATCTTCGACCTCGGCTATTTCGGCGACCAGGTGCCGCCGCTGATCCGGCAGCGGCCCCAAGGCATCGCGATCACCTTTCGCGTCGTCGAGAACCCCGTGATCACGCGTATCGCGTTCTCCGGCAACGGGCACGTACCGTCCGATACGCTGCTCGCCTTGATGGACACGGCCGTCGGCCAGGTGCTCAATACCAATACGTTCCATCAGGACGTTCTCAAGATCAATTCGTACTACGATAAAGTCGGTTACGGCGGTCAAGTGCCGACGCACGTCGCCGGACTCAATATCTCCAAAGACGGCGTGTTGAGTTTGACGGTGCGCGAAGGGCTGACCGTACGGCACATCGTGGTCTCGGGCAACGCGATTCTCTCGCCGCTCGTCGTCAAGAAGGCGCTGACGCTCAAAGAGGGCGAGCCGTATTCCGAAGACGCGCGCGATAAGGATTACGAAGCGCTCAAGAAGCTCTATGACAAGTTCGATCTCTCGCTCGGCGATTTCGAAGCCGGCATCGACCCGACGACGGTCGATTTGCAAAAAGGCACGGCCGACGTCAAATACAGCATCTACGTCGCCACGGTCGGCGCCGTGCAAATCACGGGCAACACGACGACCAAGGACGTCGTCGTTCGCCGGCAGCTGCGGCTGCGGCCGGGAATGATCATCACGCAGGGGCTCGTGCGGCGCGACTACGAGCGGCTCAACAATCTCGGCTTCTTCGAAAAAGTCGACATCCAGCAAAAGGCGGGCCCCGATCCGAAGAAACCCTACGCGCTGACGCTGGACTGGAACGTCAAAGAACAGCGCACCGGTACCGCGCAGATCGGCGCGGGCTATTCGGGCGGCCCGACGGGCGAAGGGCTCACGGGCACGCTTTCGTACTCCCAGAACAACATCAACGGCGCGGGCAACGCGGCGTCGATCCGGCTCGAGCGCGGCTCGCGCGTTTCCGACGCGGAGCTCACCTATTCCGTGCCCTATCTGGGGAATACGCCGCGCTCGGAACGCTACAGCCTCGGCGCGTCCGTGTTCACGACGGCTCAAACCAATTACTATCAGGTGTACTCCGCGGGTTCCGCGGCTTCGGTCGGCAATCCGGTCATCTCCGCGCCGGGCTCGACGGGCGCCGCCGGCACGAACGTCGGCGGGCTGATCCCGGTCGTGCTGACGCCCAATGAGAACCTGATCAGCGGCGTGGCCGCGACCTACGGCAATCGCTCGAACGGCATCTCGGCGAACCTCGGCCGGCGGTTGACGGATACGACGACGGCGACGGTCGGCGTCTCCGTGCAGCGGCTGGCAACGAGCGTGACCTTCCCGGGCAATTCGTCGTACTACCTCGCCGGCACGGGGAATCAAATCCTCAACACGCCGATAACCAACAACATTCTCGGCACGCAAACCAACGGCACGACGCTCGGTATCAACGCGCCGTCGATCGCCGATACCTCCAACGGCGCGGGCTACAACCTGCACTCGGTAACGTTCGGGCTGCAGGACGATACGCGCGACGACGTGACCGATCCGCGCCGCGGGTATACGGCCGCGCTCTCCGAGGAGCTCTCCGGCAAACCGATCGGCTCGCAATTCAGCTATACGTTGACGACGTTCGACGGGGCGAAATTCTATCCGGTACTCAAGAGTGCGACGCTCGCGTTCCACGCGCTGCTGGGCGACTCGACGGGCGCCATCCCGCCGAGCAAATTATTCGTGCTGACCGACCAGCAGTTGCGCGGTTACAGCGAAGTCTTCTACGGTACCGAACAAGCGCTCTTGCAAGGCGAATTGCGCCTGCCGCTCTCGCCCGATCGCAAATTCGGACTCGCCTTCTTTTACGATTACGGCACGCAGCGCATCCGCGGCGCGCAGCCGCTCGTCGACGCGTTCGGCAACATCGTCGTCGATTACAATAAGTTCTTGTACCGCTCCGACGGCGGCGTCGGATTGCGGTTCAGCATCCCGCAGCTCGGCTTTAAGACGATCCGGCTCGACTTCGCGCGCGGCAAGGGCGGCAGTCACACGAGCTTCGGAATCGGACAGAGTTTCTGATGGCGGGGCGTCCTTGCCGCTCCGCGCGCGCCTCGGCCACGCTGCTCGCGCTCGTCATCGCGCTCACGGTGCTGACGGGCACGACCCTCGCCGCCGACGTCACCGACATCGGCTTCGTCGATCAAGCGGCGCTGTCGAACATCGCGCCGTTCACGGCGGCGAGCCGGCAGCTCGCCGGCTACAAAGCGCAACTCGACGGCGAGTTCGCGCGCCGGATGCGCGGCGTTCGCGACGCGAACGCGCAGGCGCGGATCGCTCAAGAGTTTCAGAATCGGCTCGCGGAGCGTCAGCGGGCGCTCTTCGGACCGCTCTTCGCGCGCGCGCAAGTCGCGATCGCCTCGGTCGCGTCGAGCAAGAACCTCTCGGTCATCGTCGACAAGCGCATCGTCATCTTCGGCGGCCAAGACGTGACCGATTCCGTCGTGCAGCTGTTGACCGGGCCCGGCGATCCGATCCCGCCGAGCACGACGCCGCCCCCGTCGTCGGTCGGGTACGTCGATCAAGTCCAGATCGACGCGATTCCGGCGCTCAAAGCGGCGAACGACGACTTCACGAAGTACCAAGCGGGCCAACAGCAGGCCGCGCAGGCGCAGCTCAAAGGCGCCAAGAGCGATGCGGATCGCCAGCAAATACTTAAGGGTTATCAGAACGCGCTCGCCGATAAGCAGAAGCAGGAGATCGCGCCGCTCGTCGACCGCACGCGCGATGCGATCGCGGGGATCGCGAAGAAGCGCGGCTTGCTGCTCGTGATCGACCGTTCGAATCTCATATACGGCGGAACGGATATCACGAGCGACGTCACGAGTGCGCTCAAGTAAGGGCGGCGCGCGCGGGTACGCGGCCGCCTGCGTCCTGTTGCTCGCCAGCGGCGGTTGTTCGCGAACGGAGAATTGGCCCGGCGCCGCCGCCGCGAGCCCGGGGCCGGGGAACGGCCGCGTCGGTTACGTGCGAATGGAACAACTCGTGAAGGTGCATCCGCTCTACCCCGAGCTCGCGCACCTCGACGAGGACGTGGCGGCGTTGCAGCTCAAGTCGGTCGGCCCCGAGATCGCGCAGTCCGGCGGCAACTTGGCGGCGCAAGAGCGCGCCTTGCAGAGCGAATTGCGCGCGGCCGCCGAGCGCACCAAGCGGGCCCTCGCAGGCAAGCAGCAAGAGTACGCCAAGGCGGAACGCGCCGCGATCGACGCCGCGGTCGGCG
>CAXUFI010000216.1:0-4790 GCA_964250245.1 uncultured bacterium | reverse complement strand
GATTCGCGTCGAGCACACGTTCTTCGCGCTGCCGTTCGCCTACGCGGGCGCCGTCTTCGCCGCGCAAGGGCTGCCGACGCTGCATCAGTTTCTCTGGATTACGCTCGCCGTCGCCGGCGCGCGAACCGCCGCCATGGCGACCAATCGTTACGTCGACCGCGACATCGACGCTCGCAATCCGCGCACCGCGCGGCGCGCGCTCGTGACGGGAACCCTCGCACCCGGCGTCATGCTGGGGACGGCCGTGCTCGGCATCGTCGTGCTCGTTATCGCTGCCGCCGATCTGAGCGCGCTCTGCCTGAAGCTATTGCCGCTCGCGGCGCTCGGGATTTTCGCCTATCCGTTCTGCAAGCGCTTTACCTGGGGCGTGCACTTCGTACTCGGCGCGATCGACGGGTTCGCGCCGCTCGGCGCGTACATCGCGATCGCCGGCCGGGTCTCGGTCCCGGCGCTGCTGCTCTTTCTCGCCGTGACGATCTGGGTCGCGGGCTTCGATATCATCTACGCGCTCATGGATCGCGACGTCGACGTCGCGCAGAGCATCCGCTCCATACCGGCGCGCTTCGGGGCCGCGAGCGGCCGCACGCTTCCGCTCGCGCTGCATCTCGCGATGACCGCCGTGCTGGCGCTCGCCGGCCTCTTCGCCGAAGCCGGGCCGCTCTATTATTTCGGCATCGCGAGCGCCCTCGGACTGGTCTTCTACGAGTTGCGCTGTTTCCGGCGCGCGCCCAACATCTTCGTGCTCAACGAACGCGTCTTTATCTCCAACATGATTTTCTCGGTGGTCTTTCTCTTGACGACGTACGCGGGCTGGCAATGGCGCTGACCCGGCGCGCGCTGCTCGGCACGGGTGCGGCGCTGGCCGCGACCACGCTGACCAGAAGCCCCGCGCGCGCCGTGTACGGCGACACGCCGGTCGGCGGCATCGTGACGATCGCGGTCGTCGCGCCGTTTACGGGCGACGACATTCGGGCGGGCGAGCAAATCGGGAACGGCGTGCGCGCCGCGCTCGACGACGCGAACCAATTGCGCGGCAATCTCGATCGCGCGTACGCCGTGCGGACGTTCGACGATCAGAACCTGCTCGCGACGGGCCTGGTCAATGCGGAATTCGCTTGCGACGACGCGACGGTCGTCGCCGTGATCGGACATCTCAGCGGCCGCATTACCGAAGCGTGCCTCCCGACGTACGTCAATAACCGGATGCCCGTCATCTGCCCGGCGTCGACGTACGATCGCCTCACCTCGCACGGCTACGGTAATATCGTTCGCCTGACGGTAAAGGACTCGACCGAAGGACGAGCCGCCGCCCAGTACGTCGCGAAGAGCGCGCCGAAATCGGTCGTCGTCCTTTCGCAGGACGGCGATTACGGCGCCGATGTCGCGGCCGGTTTCATGGACCAAGCGGCCGGCGACAAACTCAACGCGAACGCACTGAGTTTTAGTTGGGAGAAGCCCGACTTGGCCGCGGTAACGAAGAGCACGCTCGCATACAAACCCGACGCCGTCTTCCTCGCGGGCATCACGAAAGACATGGGGCCGCTCGTGCCGCGTTTGCGCGACGCGGGCTACACGGGCGCGCTGTTCGCCTCGCAAGGCTTCTTCGATCCGTTGACGCTTGCGAAATACGCGGCGAGCGTCGAAGGGCTTATCATCTCGACCTCGATGCCGCCGCTCGCGATCGCTCCCGGAGCGTTCCGGATTCGTGGCGATTTCGAACGGCGCTACGGTACGATGACCCCGCTCTCGGCCTTCTCGTATGCCGCGGCGCAAATCGTCATCGCCGTCGTCCGGCGCACCGGTTCGCAAGACCGGCTCGCCGTCGCCCGCGCCCTCAACGCGTCCAGTACGTTCGACACCGTCGTCGGACCGGTCAGTTTCTCCAACGACGGCGATCCGCAAGACCCGAACGTCTATTTCTATCGCGTGGTCAGCGGCGCGTGGAAGTACGAGACGTCCTCGCTTCCGAGCAGCTTCGTGGTGCATTAACAGGGACCGTGGGTTCGTCGTCGTCGTCTTCGAGGCCGACCGACACGCGCAGCCGCCAGGCACCGAGAAGAAGCGTGAAATCCGTTCCGAGCACGCGCATCGCTTAAACCTTCAGCCGCCGCCACTCGAGCACGGCGAGCGCGCAGCCGGCGAACGCGATCGCCAGCACCGTGGCGAAGGTGGCGGCGAAGCCGCCCCAGTCCGTCGCAACGAACGCGAGGTAGCCGCCGTTGCGAAGATAGACGAGCGGATCGAGAAAGCGGATAACGGTCAGCAGGCCGTTGACGAGCGGCCCGAGCGGCGGCGTACCCGGGATCGCGGCCAGCGCGAAGACGGGCCACGCCAAGCCGACGGTGAGCGCCGTGCTGCCGCGCGACCAGGCCGTCGCGCCTTGCAGAAGACCGTAAAACATGAGCGATGTGGCGATGCCGAACGCGGCCATCAGCGGCGCGAACCGGTCGGGGTAGACGCGATCGAGGATGCCGAGCAGCGCGAGCGGCAAGAAGCCGACGATGAACGACGCGAGCGCGAAACACGCGACGATCGCGGCCGCATCGATACCGAAATAGACGAGCGCCAAACGTTCGCGCGAGAGGGGCCGCGTGAACGCGAGATTGAGCGCGTCGTGCTGCGCGTTGAGACTCGTTCCGAGCGTCGTCGTGAAGATCAAGCACAGCACTGCCGCGACGCCGAATAACGCGCCGAGCGGTATCTGCGTGTGCGCGAGTTGCTGCCGTAGCGCATCGCGCGCCGACGGAGCCGGCGCGGGCGTACCGATCCCGGCGCGCAGTTCGTTATGGCCGCTCGCGTAGACGTGGCCGAAGAGTACGGGCGAGACGATAAGCGCCGCTAGAATCGCGAACACGATCGTGAACGCGATGAGGCGGTGACGGACGCGCAACCATTCGACGTAAGCCATTATCGGACTCCCGCGGGTACGCCGCCGGAAACGGCGGCCAGAAAGATGTCTTCCAGAGAGAGGTCGAGGACTTCGAGCGACCGGGGCCCGAGCGCCGCGACCTGCCGCGCCACGCGCTCGGCGTCGCCGGCGGCATAGACGCGCAGGATGCGGCCGCTACGTTCGATGCGGCGCACGCTCTCGTCCGCGGCGAGGCCGGGCGCGTCGGGGACCGACGCCTCGAACGTGCCGACGATAATTTTCTCGGTCCCTTTGAGCGTATCGAGGTCGCCCGCGACGACGAGCCGGCCGTCGCGCATGATGGCGATGCGATCCGCCGCGCGCTCCACCTGTCCGATCTGGTGCGATGAGAAGAGCACGGTCGCGCCGCCCGCCGCGGCCTCGATGATCAGATCGAGCACGGCACGTTGAAAGACCGGATCGAGACCGCTCGCCGGTTCGTCGAGCACGAGGATGCGCGGCCGGGTCGCGAACGCGAGCACGAGCGCGAGCGCCGTGTGCTGACCTTTGGAGAGCGTCCGGACTCGCTTCTCGGCATCGAGTCGAAAGAGAGCGGCGAGTTCGCGCGCTCGCGCGGCGTCGTACGACCGGTACGCGCGGCGCGTCAACTCGAGATGTTGCGCGACCGTCATCCACTCGTAGAGCGCGCTGCGTTCCGGCACGTAGCTCAAATACTCGAAGACGTTCGGCGCGAACGGTTTGCCGGCGAGCGCGATCGAGCCGGACGTCGGACGTTGCAAACCGAGCAAACATTTAAACGTCGTCGACTTGCCGGCGCCGTTGGGACCGAGCAGCCCGCAGACCGAGCCTTCTTCGAGATCGAGGGAGAGATCGGAAACGGCGTCGACGCGCCCGTAGCGTTTGGTTAGGTTCGCGATCGTAATGGACGTGGCCATGGCTACTCCTGCGACTCCGGCGGGAACCAGTGTTTGAGCGCGGCTTCGAACAGAGCCCGTATGTCGTCGCGGGCGAAACCGAAGGTGCGTGCCGCGCGCACGGCTTCGTCGAAGCCGGCGGCGGCGACGTCGGCGACGGCTCGCCGCGCCTCGTGCGGCGCGTTTCCGCCGCGCACGAACGAGCCGCGACCCGGGCTCGTCTCGATAATCTGGTCACGCTCGAGTTCGCGATACGCCCGGGCGACGGTGTTGGGGTTAATGGTAAGTTCGAGCGCGAGCGCCTTTACCGTCGGGAGCTGTTCGCCGGGCAACAGCGTGCCGAGCGCGACGCCGCGCTTCACCTGCTCGATGAGCTGCAGGTAGAGCGGGACGCCGCCGCGCGGGTCGACGATGAAAACGGCAGCCATGGCGAGCGCGACGCTCCCGCTTAGAAGCGGACGCCCCAGCCCGGAAACATCTCGGAACGCCGCTCGAGGCGGATCACGGTGCGGCGTTCGGGGCTCAACGGCCGCTCGGGGCTGATGGTCGACTTCTCAATCATGGTGCGTCTCCTAACGTGCTAATGTATTACTGTAGTAGTACAATAGCATGTTAGGATGAGAAGTCAAGGGGTGTGGCGGCGCGCGGTTCGTACTGCACCCGGAGTCGAATGACAAAGGTGCCTTAGAACCGTCAGTTCTAGTGACAATGCCCTAGGGTGTACATCCAATGTAAGTGCAAGTCGGCTTCAAGGAGATCAGATGGCAACACGTCTGCAGAAGCAGGCTAAGACTGCCTGACAGTTCGAATTGCGCCGGATGACAAGAGACGTATTGTTGACGTTGGAACTAGCACTGGCGAGGACGCAACCACTTTTCTTGTAACGCCGGCCGTGAAAAGAGCTCGTGATCTCTTCGGTCACGAGTCCGTTACTGTTCGTACCGGCGCGAATTGATGTTGGGTGGGTTCCGTGGACACTTGCCCAGTGAGGGCGAAAGAGGTCCACT
>CAXUFI010000215.1:0-4793 GCA_964250245.1 uncultured bacterium | reverse complement strand
GGATAGATGACTTGCACGTCTTTGAGGCCGTCGGGGCCCGTAAATTGCGTGGCGATCACGCCGCCGAACGCGGCCCGGATCGTCGTCGATGCCGTGCCGATCGACACGTTGAGCGCTTGCGCGCGCTGCCGGTCGAATTGCACTTCGACTTGCGGGGCGAGCCCGGTCGACGTCGAGGTGACGTTGACGGCGCCCCGCGTGCGCGTCATGGCGGCGAGGACTTTGCCCGCGTAGAGATCGGGATCGTCCGTGCCGGTCGCCGTCACCACCTCGTCGATCGGCTGCTGGATGCCGCCCTCCGTATTGGTGGCCGGAATCGCGACGACCGTCGCCGCCGGCACGGCCTGCTGCGCGCGGCGCACGATGCCGTTGCCCCACGCGACGGTATCGTTAATCGCTCGCGGCTTCAGGAATACGTGCAATTGGCCGACGGTGCCGTCGTTGACGTAACCGGAAAGATTCCCGACGTACGCACCCGCGAGCGCCGTCTCGGCCGAGACAGCCTTGTCCGCATCGACGAGCCGCTCGACGGCGAGTACGCCGTCGCGCGTCGTCGCGAGCGGCGTGCCGCTCGGATAGTTCAGCGTGACGTACACTTCACCGCGCACGACGGGCGGAATGTATTCGAAACCGACGACGCCCGCCGGCACGAGGACGACGGCGAATACGAGGCTGACGAGCGAGATGCCGATGATCGCCCATTGATTGCTGAGCGCCCAGCCGAGAGCGCGCTGCGCGTACCAGTCCCGCAGCCGTTCGAAGCCGTGCGTGAAGGCGTCGATGATCCGCCACGGACGCCAGGTCGAGAGCAGCGACCAGCGGCCGGCGAGCGCCGGCGTGACGGTGAACGAAACGAACAGCGACGTCAACGTCGCGACCGTTACGACGAGGCCGAATTCGCGAAGAAAGAGTCCGACCGTCCCCGGCAGGAACGAGATCGGCAGGAAGACGACGACGTCGACGAGCGTGATCACGATCGCCGCGAGTCCGATCTCCGTCCGGCCGCGCACCGCGGCGATCTGCGGCGCCTCGCCTTCCGCCGCGTGGCGTTCGATATTTTCGAGCACGACGATCGAGTCGTCGACGAGGATGCCGATGATTAGCGTCATCGCGAGCAGCGAAACGGTATCGATCGTGAAATTCGCGAGGTGCATCGCGGCGAGCGTAACGAGCAGCGACGTCGGGATCGCGACCATCACGACGATCGAATTGCGCCACGACCGCAAGAACAGCAGCATCACGATGCCCGTGAAGACGATCCCCTCGACGAGCGTCCGGACGACGCCGGAGAGCGCCTGCTGCGTATACGTCGCCTGCACGTTAAGCACGGTGAAGTCGACGTTCGGGTATTGCCGGCGCAGCAGCGGCAGAGCCGCGAGCACCGCGTTCGAGGCCGTGACTTCGCTCGTGTTACTGGCCTTCTGCACGTCGAGCGCGACCGATTGCACGCCGTGCGAGAACGCGTAGACGCGCTGCGGCTCGTACGTGTCGGTGACGCTCGCGACGTCGCCGATGCGTAGGAACCGGCTCTGTGTCGAGAAGGGTGCCGTGCCGAGGGTCGTCGCCGACGTGCTCGTGCCGCCGGTGAGCAGCAGGTCCGCCACGGACGCGGGATCGGTTACGTCGCCGCGGATGTCGATGTTCGTTTCGCGGTCGGTGCCGTAGGCGATGCCGCCCGGCGCGCGCACGTTATTACTCGAGATCGCCGACGTGATGTCGCCGAGCGTCAGCGCGTTCGCCGAAAGCGCGGACGGATGCGCGTTCACTTGCAGCGACGGCGTGACGTTCCCGTTCTCGACGACGTACGAGACGCCCGTAATTTGTTCGAGCGACGGCACGACTTTATTGGTGACCAGGGACGAGAGCGCGCCGGGCGCGAGCGTCGTGGAGCTCACGACGAGCGAAACGACGACCGCCTCGGCGGGATCGTAGATCGAAACGGTCGGCGCCTGCAGATCGGTCGGGAGCTCGCGCTGCGCGTTCTGCACGCGGCCTTGCGTTTGCACGAGGTCGCTATTGACGTCGGAATTGAGCGCGAAGCGCACGGTCAGCGTCGCCTGGCCGGGCTCGATCGCGGTTTCGATCGATTCCAGGTTGGGGGCGCCCGCTATCTGATCTTCGAGCGGACGGACGATCGCGTCGCGCAGTTCCGTCGTCGGTGCGCCGGGATAGGTTATCGCGACTTCGATCGTCGGCACGTCGTAATTCGGAAATTGCTGTTTGACGATCGAAACGCCCGAGAGGGTGCCTGCGAGCAGAACCAGCGCGATCAGCACGGTCACGAGCGTCGGGCGCCGGACGAAGAGCGCGGTGAGGTTCATACCGCGGCTCCCACGGCGCCGAGCGCCGCGACGTCGCTCGCGGGCGTTTCCTCGTGCGGATGGCGCGGCGCGAACCAGACGAAGGCGACCGGTACGAGAACGAGCGTCAACAGGAGCGAGCTCACGAGCCCGCCGATGACGACGATGCCGAGCGATCGCCGGACGCTCGAGCCCGGATCGAGCGCGAGCGCGATCGGCGTCATCCCGGCGATCATCGAGAACGTCGTCATGACGATTGGCCGGAAGCGTTCGAACGCGCTCTCGCGGATCGCGGCATAACGGTCGACGCCCCGCCGGATGCGGTGATTCGCGAAGTCGACGAGCAAGATGCCGTTCTTCGAGGCCAGCCCGACCAGCATGACGGTGCCGATCAGCGAAAAGAGATTGAGCGTTTGGCCGGTGAGTGCGAGCGAGCCGATCGCGCCGACCGCGGCCACCGGGATCGCGAACATGATGATGAACGGCAAGCGATAGCTATCGTAGAGCGCGACCATCAACAAGTAGACGAGCGCGAACGAAAGCACGAGCGACGCGCCGAGCCCCTGGACCGTCTGAGCGAGATTCTGCCCTTGACCGCCGGCGTTCGGCGCGAGGTCGACGCCCGCCGGCAAATTCAAGGCGGCGAACCGCCGCAGAAACTCCTTCTGCACGTTCGATTGCACGTAACCCGGAAGCACGTTCGCGCTGATGTGCACGACGGTTTCCCGGTTGACGCGTGCCATCGAGGGAGCGTTGGGATCTTCGACGATCTTCGAGACGTCGCCGACGTACGCGAGGCCGCCCGCGCGCGTCCGGATCGGGATGTCGGCGATCGAGCTCACCGACGTCTGCGCGTTCTGCGGATACGTGACTTGCACGTATTGGATGCCGCGGCTCGATTCGAATTGCGCGACTTGGCTCGCGCCGAACGAGGCCCGGACCGCGTTCGCCGCCGTCGCGATGTCGATGCCGAGCGCGCGCGCGCGTTCGCGATCGAAGTGCACGTCGACTTGCGGTTCGAGTTTTTCGAGCGAGTCGTTCGCATTGAGCACGCCCGGCGTCGCTTTGAGCGCCGCGAGGATTTTCGGAGCGTACGGCTCGGGCGCATCGTCGAGCGACGTGATGACGTAATCGATCGGCTGCGCGTTGCCGCCGCCCGTACCGGTCGCGGGGATCGCCACGGGCTTCGCGAGCGGATACTCCTGTTGCGCCAGGCGATTGAGCGTCGCGACCCATTGCACCGTCGATCGCTTCGGCTTATCGACGAGAAACACGTGAATCTGACCGGCCGACCCTTCGTTCGTCCCGCCGCCGAAACCCGATTGGTACGAGCCGGCGGTCCCCGTCAGCCGCTTCACGTCCTTGAACGTCGCGATCTTCTTCTCGAGCGACGCGATCGCGGCGTTCGTCGTCGTCAGCGGCGTGCCGGGCGGGAACGTCAGCTGCAGAAAGACCTCGCCGCGGTCGACCGCCGGGATAAATTCGAAGCCGACGTACCCCAGCGGCACGAGCGAAACCGCACCCGCGACGAGCGCGAACGAAACGCCGGCGATGACGAACTTGTGCGCCAGCGCCCAGCCGAGTACGCGCTCGACGTACAGCCGGCGGGCGCCCTCGAACGCGCGCGTGAATTGGTCGACGATCCACGGCGGCTTCCAGCGCGAGCGCAGCGACCAGTTGCCGGCCAGCGCCGGCGTCACCGTGAACGAGACGGCGAGCGACGTCAGCGTAGCGACCGTCACGACGAGGCCGAACTCGGCGAGGAAGCGGCCGACGGTGCCCGGCAGAAACGCGATCGGCAGAAAGACGACGACGTCCACGAGCGTGATGACGAGCGCCGCGGCGCCGATCTCCATGCGGCCGAGAATAGCGGCCGTCTGCGGCGCCTCCCCGTCGTCGTAATGACGCTCGGTATTCTCGAGGACGACGATCGAATCGTCGACGAGGATTCCGATCAGCAGCGTCATCGCGAGCAGCGAGATCGTATCGATCGTGAAATTCGCGAGCCGCATCACGAACAGCGTCACCAGCAGCGAGGCGGGGATCGCGATCAGCACGACGATCGCGTTAAGCCACGAGCGCAGGAAAAAGAGCATCACGATCCCGGTAAAGATGATGCCTTCGGCGATCGAGCGATAGACGCTGTCGAGTTGCTGCTGCGTGTAATCCGCCTGGACGTTGAGCACGCCTAAATTTATCTGCGGATACTCGGCGGCGATCTTCGGCAGCGCCGCGAGCACGGCTTTCGAAGCGACGATCTCGCTCGCGCCCGTCGCCTTTTGGACGCTGAGCGAGATCGCGGGGCCGGCACCGACGTAACCGAAGACGCGTTTGATTTCGAAACCGTTATAGACGTGAGCGACGTCGGCGATGCGCAGGACGCGCGTCGCGACGCTCCATTGATTGAGCGCGGAGGTCGAGGACGATGCGCCGCCGCCGGTCGCGGCCGCCGTCGCGGACGTGCCGCTGCCCGAAGACGCGCCGCGTCCACTG
>CAXUFI010000214.1:0-4798 GCA_964250245.1 uncultured bacterium | reverse complement strand
CCCCGCTGCCGGAAGCCGCGCAGCTGAGGCCGCCGCTCCCGACGAGCGATCGTCGACCGGCCGCGCGGCTCCTCACCGTCGCCGGCACGAAGAGCGCGACCGCGTTCGGTCGTCG
Organism: uncultured bacterium; assembly: GCA_964250245.1. Taxonomy (GTDB): domain Bacteria; phylum Vulcanimicrobiota; class Vulcanimicrobiia; order Vulcanimicrobiales; family Vulcanimicrobiaceae; genus CAXTIY01. The sequence continues at coordinate 4,683 of CAXUFI010000214.1, read as the reverse complement.
CCCGTTCGGTAGGACGCTATTGCAGCGCGATGACGTAGAGCTTATTGCAAAGCTTTGATCGCAAATACTACGGTCCTGATAGAAGTCGTTAAGATGCGGGTAAGAAATACGAACGTGTCCGCTCGATTTTGAATTCGTAGTTTGGAGTACGTCGCTCGTAAGATTAGCTACGCGATCGACAGCTTAATGAGCGCACGATTAAAAGGTGCGCGCGGGCCATCGTCTTTAAGCTTGGCGGCGTATAGAGTATAATGCGTTTCATGGGGCTGCTGGCTCTCGCGTTCGTTTGGGCGTCCGTCGCGGAAGCGCCGCCGGTCGACGCCGCGCCCGCGCTGCCGCGTCCGGCCCACACGATCGTCATTATCGAAGAGAATAAGACGCTGGCGCAGATCGACGGTGCCGGCTCCGCCCCGTTCATCAACGCACTCGTGCGTCGCGGTGCGCTCTTTACCGACGCTCACGGCGTCACGCATCCGAGTTTGCCGAATTATCTCGCGCTCTTCTCGGGGCGTACGAACGTTAACGGCGACGGTTGTCCCGAGCGCGGCGTTCCCGCCGCCGCGCCCAATCTGGGCAGCGAGCTCTTCTCGGCGAAGTTGAGCTTCGCCGGTTATGCCGAGGCGCTGCCGGGCGCGGGCTCGACCGTCTGCGCGGCCGGTACCTACGCGCGCAAGCACGCGCCTTGGGTGGCTTTCAGTAATTTGCCGTCCTCGGCCGGTAGGCCGTTCTCGCAATTGCCCGCTTATGCCGATCTCCCGACGGTCGCCTTCGTGGTTCCCGATGTCGATGACGACATGCACGACGGTACGGTCGCCGCGGGCGACGACTGGCTTAAGGATCACATCGGGCATCTCGTCACTTGGGCGGCGGCGCACGATACGCTGATTATTCTAACTTGGGATGAGGGATACGATCGTGCTAATACGATTCCGACCGTACTTATCGGTCCCATGGTCCGGCCGGGACGTTACGCCGAGCGGATCGATCACTACAACGTGCTGAGAACGATCGAAGCGATGTACGCGTTGCCGCCGACCGGCGCGGCCGCCGGCGCTCCGCCGCTTGCAGATTGTTGGCGCTGATCGATACCGCGGCGGGTTCCTTCGTCAACATGGCGCGGCTCGAAGACGAGCTGCCGCGGCTTCGCGAGGCGTTCGAGAGTTCGCGCCCGTTTCGCCACGTGATCATCGATAATTTTCTCGAGCCCGAGTTCGCGGAACGATTGTACGCGCTCTATCCGTCGCTCGACGTCTTTCAACGGTCCGTCGCCCGGATGTTCAGCGCGCGCTCCTACGACGGCGAAGTCGGCCGCTTCGGCGAACCGTTCGCAGATTATTTCGCCGCCACGTCGAGCCAGCCGTTTCTCGGCTGGTTACGGCTGCTCACGGGGATCGATGATCTCGAGATGGATCCCAAGCTCATCGGCGGCGGTCTGCATCAGGGCGCGCGCGGCAGTAATCTTCCCGTGCACGCCGACCATAATACGCATCCGGAAGATCCGTCGCGCTATCGTCGCGTCAACATTCTCTATTACGTAAACTCCGGCTGGAACCCCGAGTGGGGCGGCGAGCTGGAACTCTACGACGAGACGGGCTCGCGTCTCCAAAAGAAGGTGATGCCCGCGTTCAACCGTTGCTTCATCATGGACGTTCACGATACGGCGTTTCACGGTTACAAGCCGCTCGAAATTCCGCCGACCGTTACCCGGAAGTTGCTCGCTTCCTATTTTTATTCGGCGTCGCCGTCGAGATTCCAGACCGTCGCCAGCCACCCGACGATCGTCGGTGCGCCGGCGAAACAGACGGGGCTCGCGCAGCTTTCCAACCGCGGCCGGCGTTGGCTGCTGCATCGGTTGTCGGACTTCGGAGGCTTACGCCCCCGCCCCCGAAGGTAAGCTCAAAATGCTGTTCTTGAGCCCGGCTCGTCGTTGCCGGGAAGCTCATTTCCTAAAGGAAACTTCGCTTCCCGGCGCCTCGATCCGGGCTCAATAACAGCATTCATCGTGCGGGGAAGTTTCTTGACGCGAAGCTCGAGTCGGGCGGGTTAGCGGGAGACGTCGGTTAGGGCTTGGGCGAAGCGGGTTAGGATCGAGTAGCGGTGGAGTTCGAGGGTCGACGATGAGGCGCCGGCGTTGCCGTAATCTTCGCTGAAGGCCAGTGTGTAGCCGTTGGCCGCCGCTAGGCGCGCGACGCGGTCGTCGTAGACGTCGTACGGATAGACGAGCGCATACACGGGATGCCCCAGCCGCCGCTCGAGTGAGAACTTCGAGAGCCGCAATTCGTGCGCGACGTCGGCATCGGAGAGCTTGGTGAGATCGGGCGGATGATTCGCGGTCAAACTTTGCACGTCGATCAGCCCGCTCGCGGCCATCTCGCGTAGCTCGGCCCAGGTGTTATGACGTTTGCTCGTCGTCTTGCCGACGAAGTTCGTGTGGACGAAAAACGTGGCCGGGAATTTGTGCGCGCGTAAGAGCGGATAGGCGTTGCGATAGAGTCCCTCGCCATTGTCGTCGAACGTCAGGACGAGGGAGCGTCGCGCGATCGGCCGTCCCAGGATGAGATGAGCGCGCAGCGCCGTGAGACTGATGACGTGAAAATCGCCGCGGGCGATTTCGTCGAGTTGCGCGGCGAGCATCGCCCGCGTCGTGTCGAACCACACGTCTTTCCGCGGCAGCACGTCATGCCATACGAGCACGGCGACGAACGGTAAGCGGCCGGCGGGCGCGACTTGCGGTAACGCGTCGCCGGCTCGGGCGGCACTCGCGCAAACGAGCAGCGCGACGCAGACGACGGCCCGCGCGAGTTGAAGCATCGCGAAGGATTTGCGGCGGGCGCCGCGCAGAATCCCCGCTGCGATGCCCCTCGCCGCGCGCCGAGCGCTACCGTTTCTAGCCGTGCTCGGCTTGGCCGCAGCGGTTCTCGGGTTCGCGCTACGCGCACCGCTCGAGCGCGGCTACGAGCTGCACGCCTTGCGCGCCGCTACGCCGTTGCATCTCGAGGCGGACCGGATCGAGCGCAGTGCGAGCGGGTATCTCGTGCACGGGCTCGCGCTTTGGACGCGCGGCGGCGCGTTCGCCGTCGCCGCGCCGCTCGCACGGCTGACGCCGGCGGCGAGCGGGCTCGAACTCGAGCTCGAGCGTCCGCTGTTCGTCATCGCCCCCGAACGGTATCGCGGCGACGAAGCCGTTACGGCGCGCGGGCTGAAGCTGCGCGTCGACGGCGGAACGCTGCTCGTCGTGGCGGGCGCCGTCCCCGCGCCGCAACTGCGTTTCACCGATCTCTCCGGTTCGCTCGATACGTCGCGGCCGGAGCGTCCCGCGTACGACGTCGCGCTGCAATTAGCGAGCGACGGCCACGCGTACGCGATCGCGGGGCACTCGGTCGCCGTCGCGAACGGCCCGGCCGCCGGAACGTGGTCCGCCGCGCAAGTGCCGCTCGCGGCGTTCGCGCCGTTCCTATCGTCGCACGCGCCGGTCCGGCCGCTCGCGGGCAGCCTCGCCGGCGTGAACGTCGCCTATGGCGCCACGTTCCGAGCGAGCGCTTCGGTATCCGGCCTCAGCGCGGCGCTCGGCGAACACACGCTCGCGGCGTTGCACGGGCCGGTCGTCGCCACCGGTGACGGCGTCGGTTCGCGCGGGCTCGCGGGGACGATCGACGGCGTGCCGCTCTCCATCGCGGGTGAAGTGCACGATCTGCCGGCCGGTCCGGCCGCGTTATGGACGGGTTCTCGCGATCTGAGCGGCCTCGCGACGTTGCTCGCCGCGATGGCGAGGACGCCGCAGCTCCACAGCGTCCGTTTGGAGGCGACTGCGCCCGGTCTCGCCTTCGGCCAATATGCCTTCACGACGCGGCACGGCCCCGTGGCCGTGAGCCTGCTCGCGATCGATCCACGTGAGCCCACGTTACGCTTCGATACCGCGATCGCGGGCGATCATGTCGTCTCGGGGGGCGCTCGAACGTCGGCGCTCGGCTTACGCACGGGAGCGATCGCGGGCGTGAACGGCGACTATTTCGACATCGGCCGCACCTATCAGCCGCAGGGGCTGTTGCTGCGCGCGGGCGTCCTCGAACGCGGCCCGACCGACCGCGCGGCGCTCGTCGTCGATCGCGCGAACCGCGTGACGTACGCGGAATTTCACCTCACCGGTGAAGTCCGCACGGCGCGCGGTACGCTGCCGATCACCGAACTCAACGATTGGCCGCCCGGAAACGTCGCCGTCATCACGCCCGCCTTCGGGACGTCGCTCCCGGCGTCGCCCGGCCGCACGTTCGTCGCGCTCGAACCGCTTCGCTCCGGGAACGCCCGGTATCGCGTCGTCGACGTCGCACCGATGACGCAGCCGCGCCCCGTGCGATTCGGCATCGCCGTCGGTCCGCTCGTCCGCGCGCCGCTGCCCGCCGTCGGGGAGACGGTCGAGGTGCGCTACGCGCTGCAGCCGCGCGTCGCGGACGCGGTCGCCGGGATCGGCGGCGGTCCGATCCTGGTGCGTGACGGCCTGACGTACGAAGACCCGCACGCACCCGCGCCCGACGAACGCGACGTGCGCTGGCCCGTGATCGCGCTCGCGACGCGGCGTGACGGGACGCTCCTGATGGTGGCGCTCGACGGCCGCCATCCGGAACGCTCGGTCGGCGCGACGCGGCCCGAGTTGCACGACCTCGATCAGCACGGTCCCGCCGCCGC
>CAXUFI010000213.1:0-4815 GCA_964250245.1 uncultured bacterium | reverse complement strand
CGCGGCGAGGCTGCCGGCGCCGCACCCCGCTGGGTCGACGCCCTCGTTCTCGCTGCCGATCAGTTTGCCGTGGCGCGTCCGGCGGCGGGCGACCCCGGCGCGCGCTCGACGATCGCCGGCTATCCCTGGTTCGGCGATTGGGGCCGCGACACGATGATCGCGCTGCCCGGTCTGATGCTCGCGACCGGCAACGCCGGCGGCGCCGTCCGGACGCTCGAGACGTTCGCGCGCTTCGCCGACGGCGGCATGCTGCCGAACTTCTTTCCCGATGCGGGGGAGGCGCCCGAGTATAATACGGCCGACGCCTCGCTCTGGTTCGTCGAGGCCGTTCGTCAGACGTTCGAAGCGACGGCCGACCGCGACTTTCTCAAACGTATCCGGCCGGCGCTGCAGTCGATTATGGAATGCTACCGCTCGGGGACGCGCTTCGGTATTCACGAAGACGCGAGCGACGGGTTACTCTTCGCGGGCGAACCGGGTTACGCAGTGACCTGGATGGACGCGCAAGTCGACGGCACGGCCGTGACGCCGCGCATCGGCAAGCCCGTCGAGCTCAACGCGCTATGGCTGAACGCGCTCTTCACGATGTCCCAAGTTGCAAAGCAGTTCGGAGACGAACGCGTAGCGGCCGGCTATGCGCAGCTCGCCGCGCGAGTCGCCGGCAGTTTCCAACGGTACTGGAATAGCGAGCGGGATTATCTGTTCGACGTGCTCGACGGCCCCGGCGGCGACGATGCGAGCGTGCGCCCGAACGCCATCTTCGCCGTCTCGCTACCGCACACGGCCCTAACGCTCGCGCAGCAGCGGGCCGTCGTCGACGTGTGCGCGCGGCGCTTGGTTACGACGATGGGATTGCGGAGCCTCGCTGCGGACGAACCCGGCTACCGCGGCACGTACGGCGGCTCGCCGCAGGAGCGCGACGGGGCGTACCATCAGGGGACGGTGTGGTGCTGGCTGATGGGGCCGTTCGCATTCGCCGTCCGGCGGGCGTACGGCGACCGCGCGCGAGCGCTCGCGCACCTCGCGGATTTGGGGCGCGAGCTCGATGCCTACGGCCTCGGCACGCTACCGGAGATTGCCGACGGCGACGCCCCGCACACGCCGCGCGGCGCCGTCGCCCAGGCGTGGACCGTCGGCGAGCTATTGCGCGCTTGGACGGTGATCGCCGGCTAGTGCACCCGCGCGCCACCTGTAAACGTACGACCGCACTCCCAATTAGCGTTTGCAAAAGACGTTAAACGTGTCAAAACAAGACGTAATGAAAGGCTGACGAGCTTAAGTTAGAGCGCTTCACGTGCATCGCGCCACGTAAACGGCTTGCAGAATGTCGTCAAAAGTGTCGAGACAGCCTAAGATAGTGCCGTGTCTCCGCACTCGGCGTGCTTTATGCGCCCCACGGCTACCCGTCGAGAACCAAACCTTCGGCCCCCGACAGCAACGCGTTTCGCACGGCGCTTTGGGCGACTTTTATCTCCATCCACCCGGGACAGGCCGAGTCGCCCGAGATCATGGTTCTCGGAATACGACGCGGAACGGCGCGGCCACAACGATGTGTGGCAAACCGAGGTCACCTACACCGCGACGCCGCCGAAAGCGTCGCCGCTCTACACCGAAATCATTCCCGAGTTCGGCGGCGACACGCTCTGGTGAATACGTACCTAGCGTACGAAGCGCTCCCGGCTCCGCTCAAGAGCTTGGTGTCGCAATTCACCGCGGTGCACAGTTTCACCAAAGCCTTCGGTCCGGAACGGTTCGCGCGATACGGCATCGCGGAGCGCGCGCAAAAGGCGTATGAGGACAACCCGCCGGTTACGCACCCCGTCGCGCGGACCAACGTCGCGACGGGCCGTTAAGGTCGCTTCGGAGTTCAGAACGTCACGTCGCAGATCGCGGGTGCGTCCGACCGCGAAAGCAAGGCTATCCTCGCCCTGCTCTTCGAGCATCCGGCGCAACCGGAGTTTCAGCGCCGGCGTTGGCAGCCGGGCGCGGTCGCGTTTTTGGAAAACCCGCTTCCCCCAGCATTACGCGCTCGCCCATTAGCCGAATCACCGGCGCAGGCGCCGCGCAACCATTCTCGGCGACCGGCCGGTATAGAGCCGGAAACGCGGCCAAAATTCGCGCCTTTTCTACACTTCCACGCTTTCGAAGGAAATACGACATGCCGGCCAACGTCCAGCCTCGTCCCACCGTCGCGACCTTTACGCTCTCGTCGGAGGGTACCGGCGTCGCGCAAATCGTGAAAGTCGGCGGTTCCACGCACCACTTCGCGGTGGATGCAGCGCCCGCGTTCGGCGGCAAAGATGCAGCGCCGAGTCCGATCGCCTACGCACTCGGGGCGCTCATCTCGTGCTCCCAGGTGACCGGCCAGCTCGCTGCTAAGGCATTGGGCCTGAAGGTGGACCGTTTTCAATTCGAGATTAGCGCCGCTCTCGATACGGCGATCCTCGTCGCCGGAGCCGCGGAGGGGGACGCCAACTTCGAGAGCGTCACCATCAACGCGCAACTGACGACGACGGCGAGCGAATCCGAAGTACGCGCGCTGCAGATTGAGACCGAGCGGCGCTGCCCGATCTATCAGCTCTTCGCACGCAGCGGCGTCGCGATCTCGACGACTTGGACGCGCGCCGACTAAACGGCGCACCCGTTTCCATAATCGATCTCCGGCGTCCCTCGAACATCTTGCGGGGGCGTCTCCGCCCCAGGTCGTGCCGAGCGTGACGTCCTACTTGAGGTGATGGCAGCCGGTATCGAGACCTTCACGCTCGGAGTCGAGGAAGAATATCAGATCGTCGATTCGACGACGCGAGCACTTGCGGCGCGAGCAGCACAGATATTACCGCTTGCCGAGAAGACGCTCGAAGATAACGTCGCTCCGGAATTACAGTCATCGATGATCGAGATCGGTACGCCGGTTTGCGCGACGCTGGCCGACGTGCGTCGCGAGCTCGAACGCGGACGTCGTGAGACGATAGCGGCGGCTCGGCAGAAAGGGAGTCGCATCGCAGCCGCCGGTACGCACCCATTTTCGAAATGGAACGACCAATCGATTACACCTAAAGACCGCTATCGCAAGATCGCGGCGGATTTCGGTCAGCTCGCACATGAAACGGTCATCTTCGGCTGCCACGTACATGTCGGCCTGGAAAGTCGCGAGGTGGCGCTCGACGTCATGAATCGCGTCCGTTCGCGACTTTCGCCGATCCTCGCGCTGACCGCGAACTCGCCGTTCTGGCTGGGCGAAGATAGCGATTACGCGAGCTTTCGTACGCTCGTGTGGTCGCGTTGGCCGATGTCGGGGCCGCCGCTCGCCTTCGCATCCAAGCTCGACTACGACGATCTCATCGCAAAGCTGATCTCGGCCGGCATCATCGAAGATGAAACGAAGATCTATTGGGACGTGCGGCCATCGGGCCGGTTTCCGACGCTGGAATTTCGCGTAACGGATGTCGTCATGACGGTCGATGAAGCGGTCATGCTCGCGGGACTCGTGCGCGCGCTCGCGCGCAGCGCGTACCTCGCCGGACAACGGGACGACCCGGCACCGAACGTTCGTCACGAGGTCGTTCGCGTAGCTCACTGGCGAGCGGCGCGCTTCGGCCTCGACGGCGACTTGCTCTCCGTCGACACCGGTCGCCCCGCGCCGGCGGAAGAAATCGTCCGGACGATGCTCGCGGAATTGCGAGACCCGCTTGAAGAGGCGGGCGATTACGACGAGGTCGCGTCGCTGTTGGAGGCGACGCTGCGGCAGGGCAACGGTGCGGCCCGGCAACGCGCGGCGTTCGAGCGTGCCGGCCGCCTGGAAGACGTCGTCGATTACGTGGTCCAGCAAACGGAGCGATGAGAGGGTTCTTCGCCTGCACGAACGTCCGAGAGTTGTTTACCTATTGCCGGCATCGGGCGCATCACTTCGCAAAACGGAGCGGTTTGAGCGTCGCGATACGCGCTCTGCAACCGCACGCTACGCGCGTACGTTCGGCGAACGCTCGAGCGGGAGCGGTAGTTGACTCCGGCCGTCGGCGGTGACGCGGCGCGGCGGCGGCGCGAAGCGCAGGTAGATGATGGGTACGAGCAGCAGCGTCAGCAGCAGCGAGCTCGTCAGGCCGCCGATGACGACCGTACCGAGCGACCGCTGTGCTTGCGAACCCGGATCGAGCGCGAGCGCGAGCGGCGTCATGCCGGCGATCATCGCGAGCGTCGTCATGACGATCGGCCGGAAGCGTTCGAGCGCGCTCTCGCGCACGGCACTCAGCGGGTCGCGTCCTTCGCGTTGCAGGCGATTCGCGAAATCCACCAGCAAGATGCCGTTTTTCGATACGAGTCCGATCAGCAGCACGGACCCGATAAAGGAAAACAGATTTAACGTTTGATGCGTGAGCGCGAGCGCGCCGAGCGCGCCGACGACGGCCACCGGCACGCTGAACATGATCACGAACGGCGTGCGGTAGCTATCGTAAAGCGCGACCATCAAGAGATAGACGAGCGCGATCGAGAGCACGAGCGACACGCTCATGCCGACGATCGTATCGTTGACGTTTTGCTGGTTGCCGCCGGCGACGGGCGCGACCGTGATGTCGGCGGGCAGATGCAGGCGCGCGAGTTCGCGATTGAAGGCGCTCTGGACGTTCGATAGTTCGGCTCCGCTCGCGACGTTCGCTCCGATATAGACGACGCTGCGCCGGTTGATCCGCGCGATCAGCGGCGGCGCGGGTGCCTGCACCAGCCGCGCGACGTCGCCGACGTGCACGGTGCCGCCGGTGTTCGCCCGCAGCGGGATCGCGGCGATCGCCGCGAGATTCGTCTGATCGGCTTCGGGAT
>CAXUFI010000212.1:0-4818 GCA_964250245.1 uncultured bacterium | reverse complement strand
GCCCACACCGCCCCCGCGTCGCCCGTCTGCTGGCCGCCCAGCGCATCGCGGTTGAGGATGTACTTCATGCAGCCGGCCTGGCCGCACTTGCCGCCCTGAACGAGCAGATGCGGCAGCCCCGCCGGCTGATCGGGCAGCAGCATGACGCCGCCCGATCCGAGATCGGCATCGGCGTTGGAGTCGGCCTGCGCCGTGGCGGGCGCGAAGAACGACGCCGCGCCGAGATTGAGATTCCCCGGCACCTTCATTACCGACATCGCGAAGTCGGTCGTGCCGTTGAACGCGCCGTTGCCGGTCGCGAAGTAGACGTTGCCGAGCGAGTCGGCGGCGGGGCCGTACCCGGCCATCCACGGTGAACCGAGGAAGTAACCGCTGCCGGGATCGGCGTTCGTAAGGTCGACTAAGCTCCCCGTTTCCGCGAGCGTCGAGGCGTTATACGCGAGGATCCAGCCGTGCGTCGTATTCGTCGAGAAGTCGCAATGCGACGCGAGCGCCACATAAATATTACCGTTGGCTTCCAAGAGTGCGCTGCGATTGTTATTCGTTAACCCGCTGATCGTCGCCAAGCCGCCCGTAGCCAGCGTGACGCTGCCCGTAATCGGCGTATTGGAGATCTCCGCGCCGCTACCGAGCGCGATCGCATGCAGCCTCAGGTAGGCGGTTCCGTTCTCCATGGTCGCGGCGACGAGATACATTCGGTCCGTCACCCGATCGATGACGGGCGTCCCCGTGATACCGACGTTCGGACTGATGTCGGCGCAACCCGTATCCGACCACAGTTGTTGGCGGATCCCCGCCGCCGCGTTCGTGAAGTCGCGATGCCAGACGACGGCGAGCGTCGCGTCGTCGAAGGCGTACACCTGATCGGTCGACGTCGCGACGATCACGAGATTGTGTTTGAGGCCGTCGGGACCGGTTTCGTTCGTCGTGTAGAGCGGCTGCGCGTAGACCTTCCCGAAGGCCGGCATACCGGCCGGCGCGACGAGACTCGCCACGCTGCCGAACGAGTTCGCATTGACGTTGCTCGTCGTCAACTTCGTTTCGCTCTGATACCAGCCCGTGCGCATGGCGTTTTGATGGAACGTGTCGTTATCTTGCGGATAGCCCGAGACCGCCGAGTTGACGGAGACCGAGAGCGAAGCCGTGTTTTTATTCGCATCCGTCACGACGAGCGAACACGCGCCGGCGGCTTGCGGTACGACGGTCAACGTTCCGCCGCTCAGGGAGCCGGCCGCGATCCCCATGCAGCCGGAGAGCGCGTACGGCGCGGTACCGCCGCTGACGGAGACATTCTGCGACGCGGCCGTCGCCGAAGCGAAGCTCAGCGAGTTCGGGGCGATCGCGATCGCCGCGGCTGCCGCGTTGACCGTAATCGTCACGGTCGCGGTGATGCTCGGCTGCGACGCATCGGCGATCGTCAGGACGCAGCCGCCGGCGGCCACGGGCGAAAGCGCGACCGTACCGCCGCTCACCGCCGCATTCGCGATTCCACCGCAACCGCTCGCGGTATACGGCGCCTGGCCACCGGTGACCGAAACGGTTTGCGCTGCTGCCGTCGCGCCGGCGAAGGTGACGTTCGCCGTGCCCAGTTGCAGCGGCGGCGCCGTGCCGACGCGAATCTTGGCCATCATACCGCCGTCCTCGTGCGAGAGGATATGGCAGTGCACGAGAAAGGTCCCGACGATCGCCGGATCCGTGAAGTCGAGCAAGACCTTCACCAAGCCGGGTCCGCTCGTAGTCGCCGCGGGGACGTTTACGTTATCCATCACGAACTGCTGCGCTTGCGTGACGCCGTTGATCGCCTCGACGACGAAATGCACCTGATGGATGTGGAAGGTGTGAACCTGACTCGAGTTGTTCTGAATCGTCCACTCTTCGGTCGTGCCGCTCTGCACGTAAAACATCGGCGGCGCGGCCGGGTCGTACGCGACGCCGTTGATGTTATTCTGATCGCTGTAATAGATCGTCCGCGTCTTGCTGACCGCGAGCGTTCGCAAGCGAGCCGCCGAACGGAAGCGAACCGTGTGCGCGGCGGGCGAGAAACGTTGGGCGCGGCGCCGGGCTTGATCCGTGAGCGAAGCGTTGGGATTGATCGTCGCGAGCACGGCGCCGGGCATCGGCTCGCCGGCGGGACCCGAGTCGAAGCAATTCGTACGCAGGTACGCCGTAGTGCCCGCCGGCGGCCCCGTCACGATGAATTCGACGCGACTCCCCGGCGGCAGCACGTAGTGCGAGACGGACATCGACGCCGGCGTGTTCACGCCGCTCCCGAGCGGCACGCCGTCGAGCGCGACGACGGTCATCGTCGTGTTATCGACTTGCAAATCGAGATACGTATCCGCGCCGGCGTTGACGACTCGCCAGAACTGCTGCTCGCCCGGCCGAATCCCGATCGAGGGCTGCGTCTGGCCGTTCACCGTTAACGCTTTCACGGCCGTCTGCGGGGTCGTTCCACATTGGCCGTCGCTCACCGCGGACGGGCGAACGAAGCGCCGGTAGTTGGGATCGAGCGAGACGTACGGATCGCGCAGCGCGCTCGTTCCGCGACGCACGCCGCGAGCCGCCGTCGTCGCCGTCGCCGTCGTGCGTCCGGCTCGGTGGCCCATCGCGAGGCCATGGGCCATGGCCCATCTCATCGCGAGGAGTTGGCGGCGGTTCGCAGCCGGGAGCGCCGTCCCCGCGAGCGGCGCGTCGCGCACGACCAGGACGCGTTCGGGCAGATTCGCGACTTGCGGCGCCGTCGTCACGATCCCGTCGACGATCAGCGCACCAGACATGCCGGCGAGCGTATCGCGCTCGGTCTGGCCGTGCACGTGCGTGTGATACCAGTAGAGTCCCGTCGGATGATTCGCCGGGACGTTCACGTGATAGACGAGCGTCTGACCGGGCGCCGCGATCATGTCGATCGAATCGTCGCCCGGCGCGAGCGGACTCACGTGCAGACCGTGATAGTGCAGATTAACTTCGTTCGTGTAACCGGCGCCGGCCGCGGGCGCCGGTAACGCGTTCGTCAGCGTCACGTTGAGCGTGTCGCCCGGCAAAACGCGCAGCGTCGGCGGCACGGCCGCGCCGTTGTAGGAGAATTGCGGGTTACCGTTCGCCGCCTGCCGCGCCGTGATGGCGACGGTCAGGCTGCCGCCGGAACTGCGCAATTGCGGCGGATCGACGAGCGCGCCCGAGGCCGGCGCCGGGAGCGGTTGCGAGGGGTAGTTGCCGCTCTGCGGGCACGTGTAGCGGTACGGATGATTGGCGGGCAGCCGCGTCTGCAGGCCCCACTTGCACGCGAGATAGCCTTCGACTTCGGCGCTCTCCTTCGCGCTGAGATAGCGGTTATACATCACGACTTCACCGAGCTGTCCCGTGAAGAAGTACGACGACGTGCCGCCCTGCGCGCTCACCGTCGCGCCGAAGGTCAGCGGGTACGAGCCGCTCGCCGAGGCCGTCGGCCCCGAATCGGTAGCGAGCAGGTTGCCGTTCTTGCGCAGGTACTGCACGCGGTTGCTGAAGCTTCCGCCCGCCGTCCAAAGTGCGGGACCCGTCGGTTTGTCTGCGACGGCCAGCCGGCCGCTCTCCTTATTATCGAAATCGAAATGCGACGTGCCGGTCTCGCTCAAGCGCAGGTTCCAGCGCGGATCGGCGAGGTAGGCGCCGGACCACAGGAGCGAACTATCGACGGTATTGGTTTGGTTCGTCACCGCGAACACCGTCGACTCATTAAAAAGGTTGGTCGAGAACGCGGTGTTCGCGCTCATGAGGTACTGCTTCCCGGAAAAGACCAGGCTGCCGAGACCGTTGATGCCGCTCGCGGTATACGCCGGCTCCAAGCTCGCCGTGGGCTGCGCGAGATTATTCGCGCCGCCGCTTTTATCGTTGAAGGCTGCGACGCTCGCGCCGAAGACGGAGAGATTCGCGCTCGTCGACGCATCGTACCAACCGCTTAAGTTCGCGATCGACGCCGGAGTGAAACCGGCGGGCGGTGCTGCCGCCTGTAACGCGGCGATCGTCAGGCCGCTCACCTGGTGCGTGCTGTACGACCCGCCGGTCGAGGCCGTGAAACCGAAATAGACGCTCGCCGGAACGGCCGGCTGCCCCGCCACGCCGACGATCGATTGCGAATAGTACGTGACCGCGCCGTTACCGTCGTGGCGGTCGACGGCCACGGTGAGCAGGCCCGCCGCCGTCAGCGTCGCGACGACCGTCGGCGCGTTGGCTGGCCGGGTGGCGGCCGCCGGCGCGTCGATCGCGAACGGCAGACTCGCCGCGACGCCGGAACTGTTGAGCGCGCCGCCGAGATACGCCCAATCGATCGCGGCCGCCCCGCGTGCCGCAATCGTTTGCGCGATCTGACCGGGGCCGCCGACGCGTCCCTGCGTCGGATTGCTGAAGTTTCCGAATTGATCGAGCGCGACCCCGAGGTAGGCGTTGGCGATCCCCGTCGCGTTCGCGTTGGTCCCGTTCGCATAGCCGATCGACCCGCCGCTGTCGCCGGCAACCGTCGGCAGCGCTTTCGATGCATCGCTAAGGAAGAACGTCAGGCCGTCGGCGCCCGGGTTCGTACCGCCGAACGCATAATCGGTAAAGGTGATTTGCAAGCCGTTCGCCGTCGAGAGCGGACTCTTCGCGACGATCATGCCGAGCTGTTCGCCCGTCGCGCTCGTAAGTTGCAGAGCGCCCGACCCGGCCGCGTCGGCCGGCGCCTGCGAGCCGCAAGCGGCAAGCGACGTCGCCGGCGTCGCGCTCGAACCGGCCGTCAGACACGCGCCGCCGATGCCGAGCCACGCGTTCGCGGTCGTCGCATTCCCGGTGAAGCTTTCGGAG
>CAXUFI010000211.1:0-4890 GCA_964250245.1 uncultured bacterium | reverse complement strand
GTTATATGGTCAGTCACTCTTGCCCTTCTCGAGGAACACCGCACATGCCGCCCTGGACCGTCGCCGTAATTCCGTCACAAGCTGGTCGGACCGCCATCGTCACGGGCGTCGGCGGCCTCGGCTACGAAACGGCGCTCGCGCTCGCGGGCGCTGGTGCGACCGTCGTCCTGGCCGGCCGTAACGCCGACCGCGGGCGCGCTTCGCTCGCGCGTATCCGGGCGGTGCATCCGGCGGCGGACGTGCGCTTCGAGCAACTCGACCTCGCCGAACTTTCATCGGTCCGCGCGTTCGCGCAACGTGTGGTCGCGCAGCTGGAGCGCATCGACGTGCTCGTAAACAACGCCGGCATCATGATGCTGCCCGAGCGGCGCACGACGGCCGACGGCTTCGAGCTGCAATTCGGCACCAATTTTCTGGGACACTTCGCGCTGACCGCGCAGCTGCTGCCGCTGCTCTCGCGGGGCCGGGCCCGCGTGGTAAACGTCTCGAGCAGCGCCGACAACTTCGGCCGGATCGCTTTCGGCGATCTGCAAGCCGAGCGCCATTACGGTCCGCAAGCCGCGTATCTGCAATCGAAGCTCGCGAACACGCTCTTCACGCTCGAACTGCAACGGCGCAGCGACGTGCACGGCTGGGGACTTACCGCGTTAACCGCTCAGCCGGGCTTCACACGCACGGATCTGGTCGCCAACGGCCCCGGTACGCCGAGCGCGATCCTCGGCTTCCTCTGGCGATTCAGGAGCCACGGAGCCGCGGACGGCGCGCTTTCCATCCTCTATCCGGCGACGATGCCGGGCGTCGCCGGCGGAGAGTACTACGGCCCCGATGGATTTCTGGCGTTGACGGGTTTCCCCAAGCGCATCGGCTACCCGCGCAGCGCACGCGATCCGGCCAAGGCCGAACGCCTGTGGAACGTCGCCGCGGAGCTCACGCACGTGAACTTCGGCGACGTTACTCCGCTGCCGGCTGCGCAATTCGCTGCGTCCTAATCGCCATCGCCGCCGTCACGAGGCCGCGGACGAGCCGTAATCGGCTAGGCCGAAGGCCGCGCGGACCCGCTGCGCTTCGAGCGCCGGCGACGACCCGAAGAAGCGTTTGAACTCGCGGCTGAATTGCGAAGGGCTCTCGTAGCCGACGCGTTCGGCCGCCGTCGCCGCCCCGACCGCTTCTTGCACCATCAACATGCGCGCCTTATGGAGCCGAATCGTTTTCACGTACTGCACGGGCGACGTCCCCGTGATCTCGCGGAAGTGCAGGTGCAGCGCGGACGCGCTCATCCCGGCTTCACGCGCGAGCTCCGGCACGTTGACCGGCACTTCATAATGCAGGTGCAGCCGCTGCAGCAGGCGGTGGATCCGCGCCTTGCTCTCGCTCGCGAGCAATAAGCGACGCAGCGGTCCGCCCGCGGGCCCGCACACCACGCGATATAAGAGTTCGCGCACGAGCTGCGGACCGAGTACGTTCGCGTCGGCCGGCGACCCGAGCGCTTCGATGAGCCGTACGGCGGCGCGGCTGACGGCGACGTCCATCGTCGCGGTCGTCGACGAGGCGAGGGCGTCCGCAGCGGTCCGGGCGACGCCGAATGCGGGACCGAGCGTCAGGAGAAGTTCGCCGAGCACGTCGAGGTCGACGCGCACGGCGACGCCGAGAAAGCAGCCCTCGGGCGCGACGACGGTCTCGCAATCGGCGGGCACGGGGACGGTCAGGGTGAGATAGTTCAACGCGTCATAGGTGATGACACGATCGGGCAAGTGAAAGCGCTTGATGCCCCGAGCGACGATCGCGATGCACGGCTCGTAGAGCACGGGCACCGGCGGACAGGATTGCGACGCCCGCAGGAGCGTTACACCGGGGATTCGCGACGCGCGAGCGCCGTCCGGAGCGTCGAGCCGTTCGAGGAGTTCGATCATGCGCGCGCGGCCGGCAGTCAATTCGTCCATCACGGCAGCGTACACCAAAAGCGGACCGGCGTCCGGGTCGGCTGTACGATTAGGCAAGGCGCAAGGAGTTCTGGGCATTGAGCGCTCGACGCTCATCGCGTTTGCTACGGGCATGCATGTAAACGCACTCGCCGCCGCGTCGGCCAAGGGAACTCTCGCCCCGTTCGCCTTCGATAACGGCCCGCTTGGGCCCGAAGAAGTCGACGTAAAAGTCACGCATTGCGGCATCTGCCACACCGACGTCGCCGTCGTCGATAACGAGTGGGGGATCTCGCAGTATCCGGCCGTGCCCGGTCATGAGATCGTCGGCACCGTCGCCGCCGTCGGTGCGAACGTCGACCGGCTGGCGCTCGGGCAACGCGTCGGCGTCGGCGCCCTTTGCGGGTCGTGCATGAAGTGCGAATGGTGCGAAGGCGGGAAGCAACATCTTTGCGCCGAGGTCGTCGGCACCGTCATGGGCGCCCACCGCGGCGGGTTCGCCTCGCACGTGCGCATCGACAACTGGCAATTCGCGCACCCGCTTCCGGAACGGATCGCATCGGAGCACGCCGGACCGCTCATGTGCGCGGGAACGACGGTGTTCACGCCGCTGCTACGGTATAACGTTCGCCCGACCGATCGCGTCGCCGTGGTCGGCATCGGCGGGCTCGGTCATTTAGCCGTGCAGTACCTCGCGAAGTGGGGCTGCGACGTGACCGCGATCAGTTCGACGCACGAGAAAGACGACGCCGCGCTCGCCTTGGGTGCACGACGCGTGCTCGCCACGCGCGGCACGGACGAACTCGCCGGCGCCGCGCGCTCGTTCGACTTCATCATCTCGACCGTCTCCGCGGATCTGCCGTGGGATGCGTACCTGAACGCGCTGCGTCCCAACGGTAAGCTGTGCATCGTCGGCATCCCGCCGTCGCCCGTCTCGGTCTCGCCGTGGAGTATCATCGCTAGCGAGAAGTCGATCGTCGGCGGCCAACCCGGTTCCATCGACGAGACGCAGCAGATGCTTGAGTTCACGGCGCTGCACGACATCGAGCCGACGGTCGAAACCTTCGCCATGTCCGAGGCGAATGCGGCACTCGAACATACGCGCCGGGGTGAGGCTCGCTTCCGCTCGGTGCTCGTCGCGTAGGTGAAATAGGCGGCGAAGACGTTCGCTCGTTCGAGTGCGATCGCGGTCACGTCCGGGAACGCCGCTGCCGCAGGCGGGTCGCCCGTTGCTCGTTCGTATCCGAAAGGATCGGCCGAACGAGCGTGGCTCGGCGACGGCTCTTCGGCTACTATCGGGCCGGGATGTCGACCGGTCTTACGCTCCAACGCGATCTCTGTTTTATCGAAGTTATCGAAGGTGAGACGGACGCTTACCAGCGACTCAGTATCGAGTCGGCGTTTCTGTCGCTCGTCGAACGCGCCGGCGTGCGCTTGCAATCCGCCGAGATCAGCGGCTCAGGCTGTTACGTGACGATTCCCGCCCATCAGGTCGCAGCGTTTAAGACGGCCGTGACGACGTTTAACGCCGCGGTGCGCGTACGCGAACGCTGCGCCCGGATCGTTGCGCACGCTGCGCTCTGCGAGCTGCGTCCCTCGCTGCCTGCGCTTATGACCGCCTTTTGGGAGGAGGGCTTGACGATCGTTCACGTGGCGGTCAATGAAGCGGAGATTGCGATCACCGTCGATAGCAGTCACGTGCACGCCGCGATGGCCGTGCTAAGCCGCCTCTGTACCGGCCGCCGCCGGCGAGGGGTCGCGGCTTAGTCGATTACGCGCGTATCGGCGGCAACCCGAAAATCAGCGATGATGTCGCGCGAGATAGGCCGCGCCGTCGACGGCGGTCCGTTCGAGTGAGATGGCGGTTACTTCCGGCAACGCAGCCGCGACGAGCGCCCGTAACGTGTCGCCCGGGAACGCCTCGATAAAGCAGTCGGTTCCGCGCTCGTACAGCATCTGCGTCGCGTCGTGCCAGCGAACGGGTTGCGCGACGCTCTCCACGAGATCGTGCGCCACCTCGGCGCCGGTAAAGAGCGCGCGTCCGTCGATGTTGGCGGCCACGGGGATCCCGGGGCGACGTAATTCGACTTCGGCGCAGGCGGCGGCGAGCCGGTCGCGCACCGCAATCATGAACGGAGTATGCGACGGAACCGCAACCCGCAGCAGGCGAACGTCGCGAGCGCCGCGTACTCGCGCGAGCTCCAGAACGCGGGCGACGGCGCGTTGCGTACCCGCAACGACGATTTGGTCGCGTGCGTTGACGACCGCGACGTACACCGCGTCGAGGACGTCCGCAAGCGCGGTCAGGTCCGTTGCCTCCCGTTCCGTTACGCCGAGAAGCGCGCCCATCGCGTACCCCGGTCCGAACGCGGCCGCCATCGCTTTGCCGCGCACGTCGACGAGCGTCAGTCCGTCCCGCAAGGACAGCACGCCCGCGACGGTCGCCGCAGCGTAAGCGCCGAT
The DNA here is from genome assembly GCA_964250245.1 of uncultured bacterium. Lineage (GTDB taxonomy): Bacteria > Vulcanimicrobiota > Vulcanimicrobiia > Vulcanimicrobiales > Vulcanimicrobiaceae > CAXTIY01. The sequence goes on along the minus strand of CAXUFI010000211.1, from coordinate 508 downwards.
CGAGTGCCCGGCGATCGCGTCGGCCCGCACGCCGGCCCGTTCGAGCGCGTGCGCGGCGGCGAGCCCGGCGAGAAAAACGTTTCGCTGCACCACCGCGCCGTGCTCGAGCGCCGCGTCATCGTCTTCACGCATCACGTCGTGGCCGAGAATCTCGCTCGCCGCAGCGAAGAGTTCCGCAGCCTCGAAGCGCGAGGCCGCTTCCGCCAGGAGCCCGGCTCGTTGCGAACCCTGACCCGGCAGCAGGAAAGCGATCACTCCGCAAGTTGATGCAAGAAAAGCGCTGCGGCGAGCAAGTCCGCGCAGCCGCCGGGGGAAGCGTTGCGCGCGAGCAGCGCGCGTTCGAGTCGCCGGATCGCCCCGCGACCCTGCGACGTCGTCGAGCCGCCGGCGTGCAGGGCGCGCCTGGCGCCGAGTTGCGCGATCGTCCGTGCCGCTCGCCCGCCGCGATGCAGCACGCACGTATCGTCGACGGTCGCGACGAGCCGCAGAAAGACGTCCGGCAGCGGTT
>CAXUFI010000210.1:0-4900 GCA_964250245.1 uncultured bacterium | reverse complement strand
CGCCCAAGCGAACGACGGCGCGGCTTCGTGCGACGTCACCGGCGTTACGTGAGCGAGCGCCGCGCGCAAGCGTTGGCGCTGCGCGGCGTCGATCGTCCGTGCGGCATGATCGAAGCCGCGCTGCATGATCGTCAAGCGGTCGGCTTCGCAGAGCTTGGCCGCCGCCAGCACGCCGGCATCGATCGCGCCCAGGCGAGCGGCAACGAGCGCGAGCGACGTGGTTTCCAGCGCGACGCGTTTCGGGTCGCCGCCGCGTGCGAGCGCGCTCCAAGCGCGCAAGAAGAGCGCCGCGGCGACCGGTTCTGCGGCGCCCGCGTGTCGCACGCGCTTGAGCGTGCCGAGGTCCTCGAAGATCGGGACGTATCCCGCGAGGTCTCCCGTCGCCGGGAGCGCGTTCATCGCGCGGAGACGGCGGCGGCGCGCCCGCTCCCGAGCCACGCTTCGAGAGCGCGGGCTTGAACGCCGAAATCGTGTTCGACGATTTGGCCCGGGGGCGTCATCGGCGCTTTGAAGAAAACGCCGAGTTGACGCGCGATACCGCCTTCGCCGCGTTGGCTTGCGAGGTCGAGGACGCGCGCGATCTCGATGACGAGCGGCGCAGCGAGGATCGAATCGCGGCATAAGAAGTCGATCTTGATCTGCATCTTCTGTCCGAGAAAACCGCTCAGATCGATATTATCCCACGCTTCTTTATTGTCGCCGCGCGGTTTATAATAGTTTATCTGCACGACGTGGTCTTCGACGGCGTAACCGAGAATCGAATCGAGGACGGAGGCTTTCGTCGCTACTTTCGAAGCGAGCGAGGCCGGATCGGCAAGTGCTAAACCATCGCGGTTACCGAGGATGTTCGTCGAAAACCAGCCGTCGACGTGCAGCGCGCGCGCTTTAAGCGCCGGCGCCAGCACCGTCTTGAGCATCGTCTGTCCGGTCTTGCCGTCTTTGCCGGCGACCGGTACGTTCTTGCTCTCCGCGAACGCGACGAGCGCCGGTATGTCGGCGGCTAAACTCGGCGTAAAATTAGCGTACGGAACGCCCGCGTCGATCGCCGCGTAGGCGTACAGCATGGCGGGACTGATGCCGGCGTCGTCGCCGTCGAGCGCGCGTTCGAACGCTTCGATGGTCGCGAAGATCGGCGACGAGAGATCGGGCCAACGCTGGACGGAGGCGAGGTTGATGACGACGCAGCCGTGCACGCCGCGTTCGCGGCGAAACGCGGCGATGTCGCTTGCGAGCTGCGCGAGGGCGGCGCGATGACCGGTCGTTTGCAGCGTATTGGACCCGCCGACGTTGGCGCACCAGCCGGGGCCGCCGACGGCGCGCATCGGCCGCAGCTCACGGAGGGTCGCTTCGACCGCCGCGAGCTGTTCGCCGTCGAGCACGTTGTGCTGGCGTGCGGCGGTTGCGAGGTCGTCGCTCGCAACGTCCCAGCCGCCGAAGACGAGATCCTCGTAAGCGGCGAGCCCGGCCACGCGCGTCTCTGCAAGCGGAAGTCCCGTTTTCGTCTGCCGACCCGCACGAATAAGTTCGATGCCCGCGACGGCCGTCGTTGCGACCGCGCCGCCGAGCCCGACGACGAGCACGCCGAGTTTACCGCGCAATTGCGGAAGGGTTGGAATCACAGTATTTCCTCACGAATCGACGACTGGCCGGGAAAGGGATGAACCGTAGATGAGACGGGAGCTGTCGTGCGCGAGTTCCCTCGGTCGCACTGCCGCGCGAGCGCCCCTCGTGGTAGGCGTGAATACATGTTGGCAAAACGGTACAGGCCCGGTTCGCAGCGATGCAAAATCTAACGCGACCGGTGGGTCGCGCACGATGCGCGTTCGCTTCGTGCGTCGTGATGCCGTCCGTGTTCATGCGCCGGAGCTCGACGTTCGGCCGCCGCTTGCAGCCGAACATGGTTTGAGGGATATTCGCCCCTAGACGGGCTCGGCCGGGATTGTTAGCATCTGGCACACTACTCGTGGAAGGGCGGTCTTGATTTGGAAGCTCTCGTTTGCGATCGCTGCGGTCATGGCGCTCCCTTACATGCCTCCGACGGCTGTTGCGTACTCCGCTGCGGTTGTGCGTTGACGCGGGATCGCATCGCCCAGGAAGCGTTACTGCCGGTAAAAAGTTGACGCCGGCTCGCGCGGCCGCGGCCGGCCCGCAGCTCGACGATGCCGAAATCTATGCGGATTCGGTGCGCGCCGCCGCGCTATTGCATGGCGAGCACGAACGTCAAGCGACGGTGAGTCAACGCTTCGCCGAGCGGCTGACCGCGTTCATCGCGCGGCCGCGGTTCATCGTTTTCATCGTGCTCGTCGCCGCGGCGTGGGCCGGGTACAACGCGGTCTCATTCGCCCGGCACGTTCCGTCCTTCGATCCGCCGCCGTGCCCGTGGCTGCAGGGCCTCATCTCGCTGTGTGCGCTCGCGACGGCGATTCTCATCCTCGGAACGCAGCGGCGGGCGGCCGGGCTCGCGGAGCAACGCGCCGCGCTCACGCTGGAAGTCGCGCTGCTCGCCGAACGGAAGACGGCGAAGTTGATCGAGCTCTTGGAAGAGTTACGGCGCGATCATCCGGAGATCGCCGACCGCCACGATTCGGAAGCGCGCTCGATGGCCCGCTCCGCCGATCCCGAAGCGCTCCTGGACGCGATTAACGATTCGCACGCGGAGATCGTCGTCGAACGCTGACGGCGCTTGCGCTCAGCTTCGAAAGACGCGCGCCGCATGATCGGCGAGTGCTTGCGGGTCCGGACGCGCGTCGGGACGCGACGGGACGCGCACCGATGAGCCATCGATTGCGTAATAGATTTTGCCGTTGGAATACTCGCGATCGATCGCGCGGCTTACCCGGAACGTCAGGTCGGGCAGCACGGTGACGAGGCCCGCATCGTACAGTTTGTGCAGGTCGCTACGCATGAGGATGCCGTTGCTTACCTCATGCGTTGCGACCTCGGCAAAGGGGCGAATGTGCGCGGCCTCGAGCACCGGCAGCGTGCGCTCGCCGGTCACGGCGCAACGGCGCTCGTACGCGTCCATAACCATCAAACGAAACGCACCTTGCCCGCGTCGCGACGCGACGAGCTTCGGTTCGAGGTAGCCGCCTGGAGCGGCAACGAGCGGACTGAACGCCGGCTGCGCCGCCCTGCGGTCGAGAAGACGCAACTCGGCCCAGATTCTCGCGCCCTCGCCGTGCTCCATATCGTAACCGGCGCGGGACACGGTCTGGCGTTTCCAATCCGCCGGCGCCGCTAGGCGCTCGTGCGCTGCGAGAACGACGACGTCGGAGAGGACGACGCAGCCGACGACGCCGTCGTCTTCCCCGTGTCGCAATTCGCGGAGGCGTTTGCGCAGCTCGCTATAAGAAGCGACGCCGTTGGCGACTCCGAAAGCCTCCCAAGCGACCGCAATCGGCATCGACGTCCAATACATGAAAAAACCGAAGCCGCCAACCGTGTTCGTTCCTTTAACTTTGAATATCCAGGGGGTTCCCGGCGCCTCTCGTACCGCAGACGCGCCCGGCTGCCAGAAGTTGACTTCGGACGCGCCGCCGGCTGCGAGCGTCGCAAGCCAGCCGGGATCCGTCACGGCTACGACAGCTCTCAAGCCGGCACTTTATACGCGAGCCTTTTACGCACGACGCCCTTCGTCAGACGGCGGAAGCACCGTGTAGGTCTAACCCGTTATTCGTGCGCGTGACCGCGGTGCAATCTAAAGTGGCGGCCGTCATGGGAGATGCGGCCGGCGCGGGTGAGCGCGGCGATCTCGAGCGTCACCGTTTCGCGCGTGCTGCCGATGAGCGACGCGATCTCCTGGTGCGTCAAACGGATATCGAGCAGCGTGCCGCCGTCCTCCTCACGGCCGTGTTCCGTCGCGAGGCGTTCGAAGAGATGCATGAGGCGGTCGCTGACCCGAGCGGTGGCCAAGTCCTCAATCGTCGCCGATGCATCGCCGAGCCGGTCGCTTAAAATTTCGGCGACGTTGAGCGCGAGCGCCGGATTACCGGATAGCAAGGCGAAGAGGTCGTCCGCCCGCGCCGTGCAAATGAGCGTCTCTTCCATGCAGGCTGCGATCGTCGTGCGCGTGGTATTGCCGAAGAGCGAGTCTTCGCCGAAGATATCGCCCGCGCCTAAAATCGCGATCGTTACCTCTTTGCCGTCGGCCGTCATGCGGGAGATGCGTATCTTGCCGCGCTTTATGAGGTAGACGACGCGCGACGGCTCACCCTGATCGAATACCATCGTGCGATTCGGCAAAAGCGCCATCTTGAAGAGGTGCTCGAAGTCGCCGGCCGAAGCTCCCGCGCTCTTCGCAAAGAGTCGATTCTTGCGAAGGTACCAAACTTTGTTATCCGCCAGCGCCGCCACGTTACGCCGGTCGCCGGTCACGGCCGGTAATCGTTATCGTATGAGCGTTCGGTCGTTGCCGCTTGATGGTCCGCATCGTGCCTCCATTGAAGCCACCCGTGCCGTTCTGCAACGGTGCCCGGTTCCCGTCCGTGTGACCGTCGACGCCGCTCGAACCTCTTTAAGCTAACCGCCTAAAGCGGCCGAGCCGGCTGCGGCGCGCGTGCCTGCGTGAAGGCCAGGTGGCAGGCGACGCAGAGCGTCTCTAAATTGTCGAGGTGGTGCAGGCACGAGAGCGCACCGTGGGCGCCGAGCGCCGGTACGATGTGATTGACTTCGAGCCGCTCCCGCTTGCGGGCGCTGCGCCAAGCGCTCAGCGCGGCGCGATAAGCGGCTTCGCGGACGAACGACGTCCGCAGCGGACGTGCGGGCCGGACGTAACCGCAGCGCACGCAGCGGTATTTATCGCGGCGTTTCGCAGCGCGGCGCGCGAGCGTCCACCAGTGGTTATTCCAAAAGCGCGTCGCGCAGCGATCGCTGCACCAGGCGGCGCGGCGCGCTTTTGGAA
>CAXUFI010000209.1:0-4921 GCA_964250245.1 uncultured bacterium | reverse complement strand
ACGCCGGCACGGGCAATGTGGGTTCGAGCTCGGCGGGGTCGGGCTCGGTCGGCATGAGCGCGGGCGCGTCGAGCGCGGGTACGGGCTCCGGCTCCATCGGTACGGGCGTCGTCGGCGCGGGCTCCGTCGGCTCGGCCGGCAACGGCGGGTCTTCGAGCGTCGGCACGGGCAACGTCGGTAACGGCAGCGTCGGCCAGACCGGCAACGGTTCCGTCGGCGGTGCTCGTTAAACAGCGGCTTCGCACCGTAATCAACGGCGCCGCGCTGTCGCTCGGCACGCTCTGCGCTTGCGGACAGCACGACGGGGCGGCGAACGCGGCCTCGCAACAGCCCGACACGCGCGCCGTCGACGTTCGCACCGCGATCGCTTCGCGGCAAACGATCCACCCGACGTTGCTCGTGCCGGGGGCGATCGCGCCGTCGGAGATCGTCGCGCTGTCGAACTCGATTAACGAGCCCGCGCAGGCGGTTAACGTCGTCGAAGGCGACCGGGTCGGCCGGGGCACCGTGCTCGCGCAATTGCAAGTCGACGACTTACAAGCGAATCTGCGCTCGGCGCTGCTGACCGCGCGTTCGAACGAAGCGCGGACGTCGTCGACGGATTACAGCGCGCGGCTGACGTTCGCGCAAGCGCCCGATCAGGTGCGGCAGGCGCGCGCGCAGGCGGCGCAAGCCGACGAGACCTTGCGCGAAGCGCAGACGAATTTGACGCGCGACGAACAACTCGCGCGCGAGGGTTATCTGCCGGCGCAGAACGTGGAAGAGCAGCAGGTCGTCGTGCGCAATGACGAACAGGGCGTCGGCTCCGCGCGGGCGGCGCTGCGCATCGCGATCGCGAATCAAGTGCAGAACGGTACGCCCGAACGCGGCTTGCAAGCGGCCAACATCGCCGAGTCCGCCGATACGGCCGCCGCCGAATACGCGACCGCCGAACAGTTGCGTCGTGAGATCGCGCGCGCGACGATCGTCAGCCCGATCGACGGCATCGTCATCAATCGCAACCTCAACCCGGGCGAGTACCCTGCCGGGCGTCAGATCTTCACGCTCGAAGCGACGGATAACGTCTTCGCCATCCTAACCGCGTCCGCCGTCCAGGCGTATCAGATTCATCCCGGCAACCGCGTCCTCGTAACGCGTCCCGGTCTCGGTAACCGGCGCTTCCTCGGAACCGTGACGACGGTGCTCGACGCGGCGACGCCGGGTTCGACGAACTTCACCGTTAAAGTAAACGTGCCCAATCCCAAGCGCGATCTTCGCGCCGGCACGCCCGTGCAGGCGATCGTCGATCTCGGCGGCTTTTCCGGTCCGGCCGTCCCGAGTTCCGCGTTCTCGGCCGAGACGCGCACTCGCGTGATCGCGGTGCGCGAGGGTCGCGCGCGCAGCGTACCGGTCGAGGAACTCGCGACCGACGGCGCCACCTCGATCGTCTCCGGCCTGGCTCCCGGCACCGCCGTCGTGCGCGACGGCGGCCAGGGGCTCGCCGACGGCAGCCCCGTCCGCACCGTGCGCTGACATGTGGCTCACGCGCGTTTTTCTCGAGCGCTGGCCGCTCGTCGTCGTGTTCGTCGTGCTGACGACGCTCGCGGGGATCCTCTCGGTGCGTTCGCTCATCGTGCAGCGGTTGCCCAATACGCAATCGCCGACGATCGGCATGCGCGTCTCCTACTCGGGCGCGTCGACGACGGAGCTGCGCGACACGATCGTCCGGCCGATCGAAGACCAAATTTCGGGCTCGACCGATCTCACCCACGTCGACGCCACGATTCAGACCGGCTCCGCAACCATCGGTTCGTACTTCAAGCTCGGTTCGAGCAGCGATCAGGATCTCACGCAGATCATTGAGGCGTATAACGCCGCGCGCTCGCAATTACCGAGCGATCTCGTCTCGCCCGTGATCCGGATCTTCGATCCCAACGCCGCGACCGTCATCTCCGTCGGCATCACCTCGAAGACGTTGAATCAAGGCGCGATCGCCGCGCTCGCTTCGGGTCAGATCGCGCCCGCCGTCGAGCAGGTCGGCGGCGTTTCCAACGTCCTCGTCGCCGGTAACGTGCAAGCCGCCTATAACGTCGACGTCGATCCGAGCGCGCTCTCCGGGTACGGCCTCACGCTGACCGACATCGTCGATACGCTGTCGGCCAACAATTTGCGCGCGCCGGGCGGGATCGCCTATCAGCCGGGGCGCGAGACGCAAATCGACGTTCGCGGCGATATTACGTCGCCCGCCGCCGTCGCGGCCCTGCCCGTCGTCAGCGCGCAGAACCCGCAAACGGCGAACGGCAACGCGCCGACGCTGTACGGTCCCAGTCCGTCGACGGGCACCGTTTACGGCTGGACGCGGCCCTCGCAAAGCATCCTCATCGGCGACGTCGCGCGCGTCGAAAACGCGAGCGTTCCCATCCGGAATTACGCGTACGTCAATGGGAAACCCGGCGTCGAATTGCAGGTTCAGAAGTCGATCGACGCGAGCGAAATCGATGTGTCGGACGCGGTGCAGGCCGCGCTGCCGAAGTTGCGGCAGCAATTTCCGCAGGTCGACATGACGGTCGATTACGTGCAATCGACCTATTCGAAGCAGCAGGTCGAGGGCGTCGAGCACACGCTGCTCGAAGGCGTCGTGCTGACGGCGATCCTGATGCTGTTGTTCTTACGGTCGTGGCGCAACGCGATCGTCGTGATGATCGCGATTCCGACGTCGCTGTGCGTCGCGCTCTTCGCGATGAAGATCATGCACCTGTCGCTCGACACGATCTCGCTGCTCGCGATGACGCTCGTTATCGGGATCCTGATCGACGATTCGACGGTCGTGCTCGAGAACATCACGCGTCATGCCGAGAACGGTGAAGAACGCATGGCGGCGGCGCTGAACGGCCGCAGCGAGATCGGCCAGGCGGCGATCGTCATCACGCTGGTCGACGTCGTCGTGTTCTTACCGATCGCGTTCATTCCGGGTCCCGTCGGCGTGCAATTGGCGGAATTCGGACTCGTGGTCACGGTCTCGACGCTGACGTCGCTGCTCGTCTCGTTTACGATTACGCCGACGCTCGCCGGCGTCTGGGCGCTTAAGTCGACCTGGAAACCGTGGCCGTTCATCATGGCGTTCGACCGCGGGTTCGAGTGGCTGCGCGAGCAGTATGGCGAACGGATGTTGCCGGCGGCGCTGCGCCGGCCGTGGCCCATCGTCATCGTCGCGCTCGTCGTGACGGCGGGCGCGCTCGTACTCGTGCCGACGGGCCTCGTCGGCCAAGATTACATACCGGATTCCGACCAAGGCGAAATCTATTACACGTTGACGTTCGCGCCGGGGACGCCGCTCGCGCGGACGACGGCGGCCCTAAGCACGATCGAGCACGCGGTCGACCGCTTCTCGGACTTGCAATCGGAAGTCACCAACGGCGGCGGCTTCAATTCGCCCTACGGCGGCTTCGTGCTGCAGGGCAACGCCGGTCAGATCAACATTTTTCTCAAAGCCGATCATAAGCAATCGTCGCAACACTGGATCGACGAACTGCTGCAGTTGAGCCGGCGCTACGCTCCCGACGGCGTCGCGCTCGCGAAGGAAGCGAGCGACCCGACGCAGGGCGGCCCGCGTCAGCCGATCGACGAGATCGTCTCCGTCACGAGCGGCGGCGACCCGTCGCCGTATGCCGACCGGATAGCGGGCGTCCTCAAGCGCGTTCCGGGCGTCATCAACGTCAACGCCTCGTCGCAGTTGAAGTTGCCGCAGGTCGCCGTGCAATTCGATCGCGCGATGGCGCGCTCGCTCGGCGCGTCGATCGGCGACGCGTCGACCGCGATCCGGGCGGCGTTCGGGGGCGACGTGGCGACCGAACTCGAGTCGCCGAACGGGCTCGTGCAAGTCGAGGTCATCTATCCCAAGAGCGACCAGAATTCGCTGGCGAACGTGCTCGCGATCCCGTTACGCTCCGCGAGCGGCGCGATCGTGCGCGTCGGAGACTTCGCGCACCTGTCGCTCTCGCCCGCGCCCGTGCTCATCACGCGAACGAACCGGGCGGACGTCGTGCACGTCGATGCGAGTTTGGCGGACGGTTACGAGCTCTCCAACGTCATGCGCGACTTTCACAAACGCGTGGACGCGTTGCACGTGCCGGCGGACGTTACCGTACGAGACGCGCCGCAGAGCCAGCTCGAACTGCTGCAACAAACGCTCGTCGGCATGTCGGGGTCGATCGCGCTCTCGATCGTGCTCGTGTACTTGCTCATGGTCGCGCTGTACAACGATTTCCGCGACCCGCTGATCATCCTATTCTCCGTGCCGCTCGCCACGGTCGGGGCGCTCGTGGCGCTGTGGATCACGCATCAAACGCTGAACTTATTCTCACTCATCGGTATCCTGCTACTCGTCGGACTCGTTGCCAAGAACGGCATCCTGCTCGTCGACTATACGAATACGTTGCGCCGGCGTGACGGCAGCAACAAATACGACGCCGCGGTCGAAAGCGGCAAGACGCGCTTCCGTCCCATCGTCATGACGACCGCGGCGATGATTACGGGGATGCTTCCGCTCGCGCTCGCGCTCGAACCGGGCGGCGCGGTCCGCAGCAGCCTCGGCATCGTGGTCATCGGCGGTCTCTCGAGCTCGCTCGTCCTGACGCTCTTCATCGTCCCGATCGTCTATCAGTGGCTCGCTCCCGACAAGTTACCGGAGCCGGTGAAGATCGGAGCCGGCGACGCGCGCGAACGTCCTGCAGCCCGCGGCAACGCGTAGACGCCGAAAAACGCGGCGATGACGTTCGTCGCGTCGATCGCCTGCGAGACGTAGCCCGGTCCGCTGGGCGCGCGCGCGCCGGGCCACGTATGGCCGCCGTCAGCGATGCGGATACCCGCGACCCGCACGCGGTCGCGGCAGCGCTCCCAGAGCCGCAGCGTCGCGCCGGCGCCTACGTGCTGCGGCTCTGGG
>CAXUFI010000208.1:0-4939 GCA_964250245.1 uncultured bacterium | reverse complement strand
AGCGCGAGCGCGGCAAGCGCAGAGCGAGGCGCGAGTCGCCGCCGTCGGTGCCGTCGCCGACCTGCGAGCCGCGGTCGAGTCGCGCGACGCACGGCCGCAGCAAGTGCCGCAATTCGAGCCCGAGCACGATCGCACCATCGGCGAGGAACACCATCCGCACGTTCGCCGCCACGCCTACGGCAAGGGCTAGCGCAAACCGCGAAAGATCTTGCCCTCCGTGCTTAGGTAATACGACGTGCCGTCGAAGCGCGGGCTGTCGGCGAACATCAGGTACAGGTATTTAAAATTCTCAGCGAAGCAATAGGCGGGACAGAGGTCGCCGTGCTTCATCGGGCGCGTCGTGACGTCGGTCACGATCGTGTAGCCGCCGGCGACCCGGCAATGTTCCCGCAGCCGGGCGAAATGGCGCCGCGCGGTGGCGCGGTACTTGTCACGACCGGTAAGGAACCACAGGTCGAAGGCGCTGTTCGCGTATTCGGGGCGCAGCTGGTAACCGGGATCGAGGAGCCGCAGCGTACGGTAATCGAATTGCTCGGGAATTAAGCCGAAGCGATCTTCCACCGCGGTGAACGAGTCGTAATAGAATTCTCCGGTACGCAAGTTGCCGCTCTTCGCGAGCAGCTCCGCGTAGAACGCCGCGAGCTCGGACTGCGATTGCGCCGGCAGCAGCGCGCCCGTACCGTAATCGACGTTCGCGAACCAAGTGGGGCCGTCGATGCGCGTTCGCTCGTGTTTGAGGATGGCGTCCGTGAGCAAGCCGTACCACTCGCGCGCGCGCACGTCGCCGAAGAGGACCCACGCACCCCAGAGGTATTCGTAAAACGAGTCGCCCGGGGGATTGGGCCCCACGTCCTCGGCGTCGACGAAGACGCCCCGCTCGACGTCGAAGGAGGTCGCGAGCAGATCGAGCGGGGAGCGCCGCGCGATGATCGCTGCGTAGGCTTTGGTCGCCGCATCCAAGTACTTGGCGTTACCGGTCAACCGCGAGAGCTCACCGAACTCCAAGATGTTCGTCGCGGCCTCCGCCAGATTCGTGACGTTGCCGCTGACGGCCCCGGTGCGCAGGTTGACGAAGCGGTACGGCGCGCCGCTCGGCGATTTCTCGAAACACGGATAGAGCCGGTCGGCGAGGTCGCGCGCGGCCGCGAGTAAGAACGGTTTGCCGGTCGCATAGAAACCGGCGAGCAAGCCGCCGACCAGGCGGATGACGGCTTCGAACATCTGCACGTCGCCGTCGACGTCGAAGCTGAGGTCGGCCCGAAGCCAGGCGACGGCGTCGGCGAGTTCCTCATCGCATTCCAGCACGTAGAGCGTGTCGAGCGCTTCGACGATCGAGAGCCCGAGGGAATGGCCCTTAATGAAGAAGTCGTGCGCGGTGCCGCTGACCGGACGAACTTCGTCTCGACCCCAGGCGTTGCGCCGGTAGCCGTGCCACGCGTGTAAGAACTCTTCGCGCACGCCGGCGGCGGTCGACGCGGCCGCGGCCGTTGCGCGGGCGGTGATGGGAAGTGCGAGCGCGCCCGCGAGCGAGGCGATGAATCCGTTTCGTGTCGTTCCGACGGCGTCCCCCGATACCGGCGCGTGGGCCCGGTGGCCCATTATCGCAAGTACTTACTGCCATTAGGCAGATGATCGTTGCTCGTACGATGATAAACTAGTAACGCACGTTCGTAACGGCGTTTCCTCGAGAAACTTCAACGGCTTGCTAACGGAGTTGCATCGCCAATGTTCCCGTCGGCAATTACAACGGGCCGCTTTGTCTTGCGTCTGACCGCCGTTCTCGCGCTGGCCGCAGCGGGTTGCACGTACGGTCACCGGATCGCCTATCACGTCTTCGAAGCGCCGTTAGACGCGCTATCGATAACGCACATCGAGCCGGATAAGGTTCTCGTGCTCGCCGGAACCGTCGAAGAAGGAAAAAACGTCTCCGTCTTTTACGATTCGATCTACTCCCAAGAACTTATCCGGTTCCCCGTCTCGCGGTTCGCCTCGGCGATCCGCGGCGGCGGCGACGGCAAATTCTACCTTTCGATCGCCGGGTCGATGCCGCGCAGATCCGGGCGCCCGAAGACGTGGGGCGCGCTCGAGCAGTGGAATATCGAAGGCCAGCTGCTGAGCACCACGCGCTTCTCCGGACCGGTGATCGCGTTAACGCAGGTAGCCGATTCCGTCATCTACGCGTTGATGTCCGCGCCGCAGCGGCAACTCGCGATCGGCATCCGGGTAACCGACGGCCGGCCGCTCGGGGCGTTGCGGCTCGCGGCCGACGTCGACTCGCTCGATCAATGCCGCGTGAACGGCGAACGCTACCTATTGATCTCATCGAACGTGACGCATCGCGTCCGGCTCGTCGGAACGAAGTCTCAAGCGATTGTGGACACGTCGATGATCGCGAGCCAGCCGCGCTGCTCCGCGGACTCGTCGACCATCATCGGCATCGACACGCTGCCGTTCGGCACCGAGGTCGCGCTCCTGCACCTTGCGGCCGTAAACGAGCGAACGGACACGATCGTGGCGCCGGCGGACACGGTCGAGATCGAACCGGCGCCGGACGGACGGTTGTACCTGCTGCGGCGCTTCGGCGGCGACAGCAACATTCAAGTGTGGACGGCCTCCGAAGTGGCGGACGCCGCCGGTTGAGCGACGCGGACGACCGCGCCGCCGTCGCGGGCGAAGCGATGCTGACGGTTCTGTGCTGCCTCTTCGGCGCGGCGGTTCTGCTCGGCGCGGGGTACGGCATCTGGGATAACGTCCCGGTAAACCTGCACGTCATCGCGCTATTCGCGAGCCTCTCGTGTTACGTGTCGGGCTTTTGCCTCATCGTGCTCGGCTTTACGCGCTCGCGCTACGCGACGAAAGCCGTGGTCGCCGGCGTCTCGTTCGCGTTCATCGCCTACGCGGCTTCGTCCGTGCTCTTCAAAGTGCCGGCCTACGACAGCGACGCGATGCTCTTTAATTCGTATTCGGCGCAACTGCTGCTCTCCGGTACGGACCCGTATACCGCGACGATGCAGCCCGGCTATCGCCTATTCGGAGTCGCCGAAGGCGTCACGACCCCGACGCTCAACGGCGGCGAGGTGTACGCGCTGTCGTACCCGGCGCTGAGCTTCCTCGTGTACGTGCCGTTCCTCGCGCTGGGCATGACGAATCTGCTCTGGGTCAGCGTCGCCGCGCACCTGCTCGTCATGTTGATGCTCGTGCGCGTCGCGCCGCGGCCGTTCGGCGCGCTCGCGCCGTTCGTGCTCTTTCTCGATCCGACGTACTTCGATTATACGGTCGGCGGCATCACGGACGTGCTGTGGATCCCGGCCGGGATGCTGACCGCGCTCTACTGGCGCCGCAACCCCGTCGCGGCCGCGGCTTGGCTCGGCGTCGCGTGCGCGTTCAAGCAAACGCCCTGGGTCATCGTTCCGTTCGCCGTCATTCACTGGATCGCGACGGCGCGCGCATCGCGCCGGCTGCGCGACGTGTTCCTGCCCGTCGCGGCGGCGCTCGCCGCGTTCGCCGTACCGAATCTGCCGTTCGCGCTCTGGCATCCCGCGGCTTGGTTCGCCGGCGTCACGACGCCGCTCTCCGCGCACCTCGTCGTCCTGGGCACCGGTTTCGCGCAACTCGCGACCTCCGGCCTCATCAGCGTCCCCGAGCGCACGTTTACGACGATGACGGCGATCTCGTTCGCGGTCGTGCTCGTGCTCTATAGCGCGTTCCCCAGGCGGCTCGCGTTCTTGCCGTTCCTCGCGCCCGCGCTGATTTTCTTTTTTGCGTCGCGCTCGCTGCATAACTATTTTATGTATTGGCCGATCGTGCTCATCGCGTATCTCTTCGCGAATTGGCGACGGGATTACGAGGAGTACCTCGCCGCGAACGAGTCGCTCACGCGCCCGAAGGCGGCCGGCTTGGCGGCGTTGTGCGTCGCCGTGCTCGCGCCGTTTGCCGCTCGCCCCGCCGCGGCGACGATGCAGGTAAAGATTTTGGGCGGGACCCGCAGCGCGATCACGGGCCGCGTCGACGCCCTGCACATCCTCGTCACCAACCCCGTGCGGCGCACGGCTTTCGTGCACTTCGACGTCGCAGAACAGGGCGCCGACGTCGATATTCAAGCCTGGCAGCCGCGAGTCGTACGGGAGATTCCGCCCGGCGAGACTCGCGCGTATACGATCGTCGCGCCCTCGAGCGTCCTGCAATTGCAATCGGACGGTACGACCTCCACGCAAGTTCTCGCGATCGACGCGACCGGGCACGAGTCGTTTTCAACGCCCGTGGTGTTCGCGGGACGGACGCCGAAAATTCATAATCCCGCGTTCGCGTACTGGTCCAACGGCAGCCCGCCCTTTCCGGTGGCCTGGCAATTCTACACGAGCGACTGGGTGCGCGGCCGGATTGCGAAGGCGATCGTCACGAATAAGAACGTGGTCGCGTTCCGGGTCGCGCCGCCCGTGCGCGGTACGTCGCGACCGACCGTCCTCGAACAGATCACCGACGCCAGGCAAGGGACGCTCGCCTTCGAACTCTATCCGCTCGCGGACTACCGGGGCGCCGGCGACCGGACGGATCTCTTCGGGATCGAGTTGCGCGACGTCGTCGGTCACCGCGTGTATTACACCATCGATTCGCGCCGCGCGGTCGCGCAGCTCTATCGTTCGCGGCGCGGCAACTTCGTCGTGGTCGAGCCCGGCCGGCTGCACGCCTGGAATACGATTACGGTCGACCTCGCGGCCTTGCACGACCGGACGGACTTCGTGCTCGCACCGAGCGCGACGATGGTCGTGGGCGCGTTCGCCTCGCGCGACGTCCGGCAGCCGACGCTCGTGGGATACTTCGGCGGGATACGTTCGCTCGACACGAGTTCGCCCTCGGATATGGCGACCGCCGCGGGCTTGCGCCGTCCGTCCGTCGCGCCGCCGGCGCCGTCCATCGTCGCGAGCCCGCAGCTCGCCCG
>CAXUFI010000207.1:0-5079 GCA_964250245.1 uncultured bacterium | reverse complement strand
GCGCCGCTCGAGGACGCACTCGCCGGCGTACGCCGCGCTCTGCGGCCCGGAGGCCGGTTCGTCGGCGAGCTGGGCGGCCACGGGAACGTGGCGGCCGTCGTTACCGCGCTCGTCGCGGCGCTCGGCGAACGCGGGGTGGACGGCGCGGCTCGCCTGCCGTGGACGTTTCCGACGCCGCAGGAGTTCTCGCAGCTGCTCGAAGGCGCCGGCTTCACCGTTTCGCGCCTCGAGCTGCTCGCCCGGCCGACGCCGTTACCGACGGGGATCGCCGGCTGGCTCGCGACGTTCGCCGGTCCGTTCTTCACGGACCTCGGCGCCGAGGAACGGCAGCGCGTCATCGCGCGCGCCACGCAGTTTCTCGCGCCGAGCCTGCGCGATCGCTCCGGCACGTGGATCGCGGATTACGTTCGCTTACGTTTCAGCGCGGTGGCGCGTAATTAGGATCGAAGAACGCGCGCACGTCGGCGAGGTCGAGGGTCCGCCGGGCCGGCGGCAGCGCGTCGAGCAGCGCGGCGCCGTAGCGCATCGAGCCGGCGCGGCCGTCGAGGAGCGCGATTAAGCCGCGATCGGTCTTCGCGCGAATCAAGCGCCCGAAGCCCTGTTTGAGCCGGACGACGGCGGCCGGTATCATGTACTCTTCGAAGCTGCGGCCGCCGGCGCTATCGATAACGGCGAGCTTCGCCGCGACGAGCGGATCGCTCGGCGACGGGAACGGCAGACGATCGATGATGACGCACGAGAGCTGATCCCCGACGACGTCGATGCCTTCCCAGAACGTCGCCGTCGCGAAGAGCACCGCGTTCTTCGTATTGCGAAACCAGTCGAGCAGGTGCGCGCGCGGGAGTTCGCCCTGCAGTTTTACCGGAAACGCCAATCGCTCGCGCAGCAGCGCATAGACTTCGTTGAGCCGCGCGTACGAAGTAAACAGCACGAACGCGCGGCCGCTCGTCACGTCGAGAATTTCTTCGATGAGCGGCGCGGCCCGGCGCGCGAAGCGCGGCTCTTTCGGGTTGCAATCCGGCGGCGCGACGAAGAGCAGCGCCTGCGCGCGGTAATCGAACGGCGAGGGCGCGACGTACTCTTGCGCTTCGTCGACGCCGAGCGCGCGCCGCAGAAAGGCGAACGAGTTGCCCGTCGCGATCGTGGCGCTCGTTAAGACGACGCTCTGCGTCCGCGCGAACAGCGCGGTGCGCAGATACTCCGCGACGTCGAACGGCGCAGCGTTAACTTCGTAGCGGCCGTCGCCGTCGCTGCGTTCGACCCAGCTGATCGATTCTTCGCCCGGCATCGCGGTGCGATCGATCGTCGCGATGTGCGCGACCACGCCGCGCATCACGTTATCGCGCCGGCGTTCCGCTTCCGCGCTATTGTCCGGCGGGCTCTTGAGCGCCGCCTGCCAATTCGCATAGAGCCAATTCTCGAGCCGGTAGAACGACGTTTGCAAGGTTGCGAGCGCTTCGAGCGCGGCTTCGTTGGCTTCGAGCGGGTAGCGTTCGCCGGGCACGCGCGCGAGCGCCTGGGAGAGGCCGCGCATACCCTGCTCGAGTTCGGCGTCGTAACTCGCGGGCAGCTGGTAATTGCGGTGCACGCGGCGCATCATGCGGTTCACGCTCGACGGCGAGAGCGTCGCGGTCAGCGCGGCCGAGGCCCAACGTTCGCACTGATGCGCTTCGTCGAGGATCGCGTAATCGTAGGGCGGCAGAAGCGTGCCGCCGAGCGCGAGGTCGAGGAAGAACAAGGCGTGATTGACGACGACGATGTCGGCGTACTTGGCGGCGTCGCGGCGTCCGAAAAACCAGCAGTCGCGGAACCGCTCGCAGTGTTCGCCGATGCAGTCGTCGGCATCGGCGTCGACCGCTTCCCAGTCGAGGCCGGGCGGCGCGAAGGGAAGTTCCGCGCGGTCGCCCGTCGCCGTCCGGTCGGACCACTCCCAGATCGCTTCCATCGCCGCACTCTGCGCGACGAGCCGCTCGCCGCGCATCCGATCGAGTTTGAGCCGGCAGAGATAATGGTTGCGGCCTTTGAGCAACTCGACGCGCGCCGCGATCCCGAGCGCGCGAATCACGAGCGGAATGTCCTTACCGACGAGTTGCTCCTGTAACGCGACCGTCGCCGTCGAGATTACGATCTTCTTGCGGCTCCGCAGCGCCGGCACGAGATAGGCGAGCGACTTGCCGACGCCCGTGCCGGCTTCGACGAGCGTATGCGCCTGCTCGAGAAAGCCGCGCTCGACGATCTTCGACATCTGCACCTGGCCGGGCCGTGCTTCGAAAGCGGTGAGCGCCGCGGCGAGCGGCCCGCGCGGCCCGAAGACTTCTTCGATCGAGGTGACGGGTGCGGCGCTCATCGTCCGAGCGAGGTCACGTCCTCGGGCGGCAAGACTTCGGCCTCGGTCGCGGCGCCCGTCGCCGCATCGACCACGACGGCCACGGGCGCGGGCCGCCGCGTCATGAAGAGCACGAGGCCGGCGAGAAAACCCGTCGTGAGTCCGCCGATATGGCCGGCCCGGGAAATAAACGGTACCGCGAACGTGAACACGAGATTGATGACGAGGATCGGCACGACTTGCGCGATTAAGCCGCGGCCGCGCCGTCCGAGCCGTACGCCGATGGCGAGCAACGCCCCGAAGAGCCCGAAGATCGCACCGCTCGCTCCGACCGTGACGTCGTTCGGCGCGAAAACGACGACGGCGATACCGCCGCCGAACAGCGCGACGGTGTAGATCGCGAGCATGCGGCGCGGCCCGAGCATCGCTTCGACGAACGTCCCGAGCTGCCAGAGGGCGAACATGTTGAGCGCGATGTGCGCGAGGCCGCCGTGCTCGAAACCGCCCGAGACGATGCGCCACCACTCGCCGCGCTGCACGAGCGGACCGTACAGCGCGCCGTGGCGAACGAGGCTCGCGCTGCTGTCGAAGCGCGTCCCCGATACGATTTCCCAGAGGTAGACGAGGACGTTGACGGCGATGAGTACGGTAGTCGCGCGCAGTGGGGGCACCGCAACGGACTTCGCGAGCGGTCCGGGCCGCTCATCGTCGCCCCATAGTCGGCGGCGCCGAACGGCGCTGCTAACGCCCGGCCGTGTCGCCGCTCGCCTTTAAGCGATCGGAGAGCACGCGCACGCGCTCGGTTAAGGCAGCGATGCTGGCGTTGAGCGCGGTAAGGTCGGCCGCAGCGAGCATCGCGTTCTGCCCGGCGGCGTCGGCGTCGTGCTGCGCGGCTCGGGCGCTTAGCGCTGCGTCGTCGGCGATCTTCATCGCTCCGACCGACCGCTGATTTTGCGCGAAACTCGCGCCGGGCGTATTGATGGCGGCATTCGCATCGAGCCGTAATTTGCGCGCGACGGCCCACAAGGCGTCGGCACGCCGTTGCAGATCCGTTTGCGCGTTGCGCGAGATATCGATAATTCTCTGCGCTTGTGCGAGGCGTTCGCCTTGCGCGCCCGTCGCGCTCGTGTCCGCCGTCAGCTCGGCTCGCGCGACGTTTAAATCGTTCTGCGCCTGCATGCGAGCGACGCTCGCCGAAAGCGCGGCGACCGCTCCGTTTACGCGGCCGATCGTCGCGCGACTGAAGCGCTCCTCATCGACTTGGCCCGTGCTCGCCGCGAACGTCAATACGTAACCGTCGCCGTCGCGCATGGCCGTCCGATTGCCGAAGACGATCGCGTTGCCGGTACTCCTGGCCGAGTTGTAGGTTTGCGAGCGCGTCTCGCCACCCGGAGCCGCTGCCGACGCCCGTATCGATTCCAGGTAGCCCGTTACTTCGCTACCCGCATCGTTAAGGCAGAGGTATTCCACGTAACTGCCGGGGCGCACCGAGAGATAAAAGCCCGACTGATCCGCGTCGCTCGCCGTACCGCAAGGGAGAACGAGCGAAGCGGTAAGAGCGGCAAAAACGAGAGCTCGCGATGACGACATACGACTAATATCGTCGCGCGCGCGTTTCCCCTCGAGTCTTTAGATTGGGTGCCGCGAACGGTGTGGGGCGCATCACCACGCTCGTCTTTACGATTGCGCGGCGCCGCGCCGGGCAGTCGCAGTCTTCGAGGCGGGCTACGTAAGTGCGACGACGCTCGCGACGCGGGGGACGACCGTGATGAGGCGCGCGAGCTCGAGCGAGATTGCGTGCTGACGTTCGCCGACGCGTACCGTCACGGGGCCGCCCAAGGGCGCCTTTTCGATCACCGTGATGTCGGCGCCGGGGCGCAATCCGATGTCGCCGAGGTAGCGCAGCATCTCCGGAATCTCTTTCGTCACGCCGTGAACGGTCGCGTCGTCGCCCGCCGCGATTTGCGCGAGCGGCGACCCCGGCCGCTCGGGATCGCTCAAGTCGAGCGGCGGGATCGGGTGACCGTGCGGACAGGTCTTGGGGTCGCCCAACACCGCGACCAGCCGCTCTTCGACGCGAGCCGAGATCGCGTGCTCGAGCCGGCACGCTTCACCATGGACCTCGTCCCACGTCATGCCGAGCATCTGCGTGAGGAAACATTCGGCCAACCGGTTGCGCCGAATGACGCGCACCGCGACCGTCAGCCCGCTGCGGGTGAGCTTGGCCTCGCCGCGGGCGCGATGTTCGATATAACCGTCGCTCGCGAGCTTCTTAAGCATCCCGGAGACCGAAGCCGGCGCGACGCCGAGGTCCGCCGCGAGCGCGGACGTCGAAACGCCGGGCCCCTCCCGTTCCAAACGGTAGATCGCTTCGAGATATTCTTCAGTCGACTCGTCGAAATGCGTGTGCCCGGCCATCGTCGCCTACAACGTTCGCCGGGAGAGCTTGGGTTCCGGGTACGCCCGCGAGCGCGGCGCGTAGCTCGGCCTTGCGGGCAGCGGAGGCGAAACTCGCCTCGATTGCGTTGCCGGCGAAGCGCAGGACGGCGGCCGCGCCGAGCCAACCGGCTACGAGTTCGTACTCGTGCTCGAGCGTCGTCGAGAACAACTCGGGAGCGCCCGCGTCGCGCGTGCCGCGGACGCCGGCCGCGTCGAGAGCGCCGATCGGGTGCGCGGCGGTCGCGGGAGCGGCGCCGGTGAGCCGGTTCGACGTCGGGCAAAGCTCGAGCGCGACATCGCGCTCCGCGAGGAGC
>CAXUFI010000206.1:0-5079 GCA_964250245.1 uncultured bacterium | reverse complement strand
GAGCAACTCAAACATCGGACCCCTTCGGCTTCTAAAGGAGGCCGTTGCGCAGCGCGCAGACGGCTGCGCTGACGCGGTCGCGTACCTCCAGCTTGCGGAAGAGGTGCAAGAGGTGCGTTTTCACCGTCGCCGCGCCGCAGGCCAGCCGCTCGGCGATCTCTTCATTCGTATAGCCGTCGGTCAGCAGCCGCAAGATCTCGGTCTCCCGCGGCGAGAGGTGCGGCGCCGCGGGCTTCATCCGCGCCGGGTGCAGCAGAATGCGCGAGATTTCGGGGTCGAGCCACGTCGCGCCGGCGGCGACGGCTTTGATCGCTTGCAGGAGCCGCTCGCCGGAGGTGGTCGCCATGCAGCAGGCGTCGGCGCCGGCATCGAGCGCGGCGCGCAAGTGCGGTTCGTCGACGTCGCGCTTGAGGGACAGCACGCCGACGTCGGGACGCCGCTCCTTCACCAAGCGAATGAATGCCACGCCGGGCGGGCCGTCCACGGGCGTGCCGAGGGCCAAACTCACGAGCAACACCTTGAGGCCGGTTCGCGCGAGCAGCGCCTCGCCCTCGGCGGGCGAGCACGCGAAGCCCGCCTTCGAAAGCGCCGGATCTTCGGCAATCACGCCCAGCAGCGCGCGGCACGTGACGTCGCGGTCGGCGACGACGGCTACGCCGATCCGCTTGCGGTGCGCTTCGAGATGGAGGGGGCGATCGATCAGCATGGGCGGAGCTCCCCACTTGGCCGTCGCGGAACGAGGCTCGAACCGGCAACACCCACGAACAAATTAGACGTCTGCAAAGCAAATCCGTCCTTTTGCGCCCATGGTAGATGGAATCTTCACGTAAGCCGGTAGGTGTATTTTCCGTTCCTGGCCGGGACGGTACGCTTAGCCCTGATCGATCGCCTGGCGTCCATCTTATCGTCAACGTACCGATCGTGAGGGATGATATGAGCAAAATTCTGATCGCTTCGGCTGCGACCGTCGCGCTCGCTCTCGGCGTCGCGGGAGCTTGGCGAGCCGGCACGGCCCAGGAGCGCGTATCGCTCAACGACATGTCCAAGGACTCGGCGCAGTGGGTGATGCCGAGTCAGAATTACGCGAATACGCGAAACAGCACGCTTAACGAGATTACGGCGGATAACGTTAAGAACCTCACCGCCGCCTGGACGATGTCGACCGGAGCGACGCGCGGCCACGAAGGCCAGCCGCTCGTCGTCGGTGACACGATGTATTTCGAATCCGCCTACCCCAATCACGTCTACGCGATCGACCTCAACGACTACCACACGAAGTGGGAGTATACGCCCAAACAAGATCCGTTCGCGGTCTCCGTCGCTTGCTGCGACCTGGTGAACCGCGGCGTCGCGTACGGCGACGGGAAGATCATCGTCGACGCGCTCGACGGGCACGTCATCGCTCTCAACGCGTCGAACGGCACGGTCGCGTGGTCGGTCAAAAATTCCGACTCCGAAATGGGGCAGACGTTGACCGCCGCGCCGCTCGTCGTTAAAGACAAAGTCATCGTCGGCGTCTCCGGCGGCGAATACGGCGTGCGCGGCTTCCTAACGGCGTACAACTTGGAGACCGGCAAGAAAACGTGGCGCGCCTACTCCGAAGGTCCCGATCGGGACGTACTGATCGGCAGCGATTTCACGGGCCCGCACGACGCCGGCAGATCGACGTGGCACGGCGACCAGTGGAAGGTCGGCGGCGGAACGACGTGGGGCTGGTACTCCTACGATCCCGACTTGAATTTACTGTACTACGGCACCGGAAACCCGGGCACGTGGAACCCGTCGCAGCGCCCCGGCGATAACAAGTGGTCGATGACCGTCTTCGCTCGTAACCCCGACACGGGCCTGGCGAAGTGGGGCTATCAGATGACGCCGCACGACGCGTGGGATTACGACAGCGTGAACGAGATGATCCTCGCCGACATTACCGTCAACGGCGAGAAGGTCCCGGCGCTCGTGCACTTCGACCGCAACGGGTTCGGATACGAGCTGGACCGCCGCACCGGCAAATTGCTGCTCGCGAAGAAGTTCGACCCGTCCGTAAACTGGGCGACGGAAGTGAACATGGCGACCGGCCGTCCGACCGTCGTCGCCGCCAAGACCCCGAAGGCGGGCCAGAACGTCACCGGCATCTGTCCGGCGGCCATGGGCAGTAAAGATCAGCAGCCCGCCGCGTTCGATCCGCAGACCGGCTACTTCATCGTGCCGACGAATCACAATTGCATGGATTACAAAGCCTTCGCGGTTCAGTATAAGTCCGGCTTCCCGTACGTCGGCGCCATCGTGAAGATGTATCCGGGTCCGGGCGGCAACCGCGGCGCGGTCATCGCCTGGGATCCGAGCGACGGCCATATCGTCTGGTCCGATCCCGAGCGCTTCCCCGCCTGGAGCGGCGTCGTCACGACGGCGGGCGGCCTATCGTTCTACGGTACGATGGACGGCTGGTTTAAGGCGATCGACACCAAGAGCGGCAAGGAACTCTGGAAGTTCCACGTGCCGTCGGGCATCATCGGCAACCCGATGACCTACACGCACAACGGTCACCAGTACGTCGCGATCTTCTCGGGCGTCGGGGGCTGGGCGGCCTTGGGCCTCGCGGCCGGACTGACGAACCCCACGGCGGGCTTGGGCGCGGTGAACGCCGCGCTCGATCTCGGCCACTACACGCAGCTCGGCGGCGACCTGATGGTTTTCGCTCTGCCGCAAACCTCGTAACCCGCTCGCGAACGTAGAACGATCAATGCCCGCCGTTCGCTTCATTAGTGGAAGTGGAGCGGCGGGCGCCGCTACGATAGGTGCCCGTATACATCACATGCGCATGCTCTACCGAATCGCTCTGCTCGCGGCCTTCGCCGCGCTCGCGCTTCCCGCCGCGGCCGGCGCCGGATCGCTGCGCGTTTGCGCCGACCCCGCGTACATGCCGTTTTCCGATCGTGCGGGAGAAGGTTTCGAAAACAAGATCGCCGCCTACATGGCGCACGCGCTCGGCGACAAGCTCGTCTACGTTTGGGCGAGCACCCGCGGTGCCGGCGGCTTCGATCAGTTCGTGCACGAGACGCTCGATAAGAAGAAGTGCGACGTCGTTATGGACGTTCCGTATGCGAGCGACGACGTGCTCGCGACGCAACCGTACTACGTCTCGTCGTACGTGTTCATCTTTCCGAAGAAAAAAGGCTACGATATCTCGTCGATGGATTCGCCCGAGCTGCGGAACCTGCGTATCGGTTTCGAAGCCGACACGCCGGCCGAGAACGGCTTAAAATTACGAACGCTCATCCTTCACGCGACGCCGTTCGACTCGACCGACGGCCCGAGCGCCGAGACGGACGAGATGCTGCAGGCGCTCGCGGGCGGCAAGATAGCGGTCGGCGTTACCTGGGAGCCGGCCGTCGGGTACTACCTGCGCTCGCTGCCGCAGTATGCGGTGGTTCCCGTGCCGAATTCGCGTTCGCAAGGATCGCCCGAACAATACGCGTTCCCGATGTCGATGGCCGCGCGGCTCGGCGACGAGAAGCTGCGCGCCCGGCTCGATCGCGTCATCACGACGCACAAAGCGCAGCTGACGGCTATTCTCGCCCGGTACGGTGTCAGACTCTACCAACCCGCCGACGTCGCTTCGCAATAGCTGGAGAAGAATATGCCCGAACACGCTAAGCCTACCGTCGCGTTCGTCGGAGTCGGACGCATGGGTGCGAACATGGCGCTACGCCTGCGCGACGTGGGCTACGCCGTGACCGCGGTCTACGACGTTTACGCCGAAGCCGCCGAGCGCGTCGCGAGCGAGACCGGAGCGCGCGCGGTCACGCAACTCGCCGAGATTACGAAAGCCGCCGACGTGATCGTAACGGTCGTCAGCGACGATGCCGCGATGTTTGCGATTTACGCCGAGACCGGCGACTCGCTGCTCGCCGGCGCCGCCGGAAAGATCTTCATCAATTGCGCGACGGTGACGCCGGGCGTGCACGTGGAAGTCGGTAAGCGCGCGAGCGCCCGTGGCGCGCAGTCGATCGAAGCGAGCATGGCGAGTTCGATCACGCAGGCGCGCGAGGGAACGCTCTATCTAATGATCGGCGGCGAGCGAGCCGCGTTCGACCGGGTCGCGCCGCTGCTGGAGACGATGAGCGCTTCGCTGCGCTACATCGGGCCCGCCGGCACGGCCGCGCAAGTGAAAGCGCTGGTCAATATGGTCATGAACATCAATACGGCCGGGCTCGCGGAGGGTCTCGGCGTCGGCGACGCGCTCGGCCTCGATCTCACCATGTTGCGCGAAGTCTTCTCGCAAACCGGAGCCAATTCGCGGGTGCTCGAGACCGACGGGCTCGACATGCAGAATCGCGACCACGAGGTCTATTTTTCGGCGGCCCACGCGGCGAAAGATTCGCACATCGCGATCGCGCTCGGCACGGGAGCCGGTCTCGAACTGCCCGTGGCGGAAGCCTCGGCCGCTCAATTCGATCGGATGATCGAACTCGGTATCGGGGACGACTTCGACAAATCGGGCGTCGCCGAGCTCACGTTCCTTTCCCGGCGCGGCGCGGCGCCCGTTCACGCGACCAATTAACGTTCTTCTTGGAGGATTACGATGACGACGACATCCGCAACGAAACTCATTCCGCTCATCAGTTCCGGGACGGCCGGCCCCCTCGGCGCGGTCCATCTGCCGCGCCTCTGGCTTAAATTATCGCTCGCCGCGCACGATATGCTTAAAGACGGCTACGACGAATCGGGGGCCGGTTTCGATCAGATGACTCTCGATGCGCTCGGTCTCGATAAAGCGAAGACCATCGCGTACGTGCGCGAGAATCACCCGTCGTACGTCGAATTCGAGGAGTACGTCGTCAAGCAAAACGGCGGCAGCATCCCGCCCGACGCCATCGCCAAGCATAACGCCGCCATTCTCGGCTACGATCACGACGGCACGTTCTGGGAACCCGCCGCGGCGCGCAAAGAGCTCGGCGTCAAAAACGATTCGATAAAAAACGCCGTCGTTCTCAATACGCTCGATGACTTAAATTCGCTACACAAGCAAATCGAAGGCACGCATTAGGCCGGGAGTTCCAATGACCATCGGTATCCGGC
>CAXUFI010000205.1:0-5083 GCA_964250245.1 uncultured bacterium | reverse complement strand
GGAGCGACGACCCCGCCGTTGACGCTCGCATGGCCGTTCGCCGTCCCGTTGGCGCCGGCGCCGAGCGGAACGGAGGTGCCGGCGGCGTCGGCGATCGAGCCGTCGGCCGGCGCCGCGTCGGTCCGCTCGACGACGACGCGGAAGACCGCCTTGATCGCCTCGTCGGCGATATTATTTTTAAGATCTTCGAAGATCTCGTACGCTTCTTTTTCGTATTCGACCCGCGGGTCTTTCTGTCCGTAACCGCGGAGGCCGATCCCCGTCTTGAGCGCGTCCATCACGTAAAGGTGATCGACCCAGAGCCGGTCGATGATCGGCAACATGATGTATTGCGACTCGACGACGCGCATGATCTCCGGCGTCAGTTCGGCTTCCTTAGCCTCGTACGCGGTGAGCCCGATGTCGTTGAGCTTTTGTTTCATCGCATCGCGGTCGAGTTTCTCGAGAGCGGCGACGTCGATGTACTCGCGTAGCGGAAAGATCAGCTCGATCTCGCTCGCGATCTCGCCCAGGTCCCATTCGGAGGGATGGACGTTCTCCGGCGCGTTCTGATCGACGGCCTGCTCGATCTTCTCGCGCAGCGATTGCAGCATGAAATCGCGCAGCGATTCGCCGCGCAGCACCCGGCGGCGCTCGTCATAGATGACCTCGCGCTGCTTATTCATCACGTCGTCGTATTCGAGAACCTGTTTGCGGACTTCGTAATTGTGGTTCTCGACCTTCGACTGGGCGCGCTCGAACGAACGTGAAATCATCTTCGCTTCGATCGGCGTATCGTCGCTGAAGCCGACGAGGTTCATGATCCCTTGGATGCGCTCCGCGCCGAACAGCCGCATCACTTCGTCTTCGAGCGATACGTAGAAGCGAGTCGACCCCTTATCGCCCTGCCGGCCGGCGCGGCCGCGCAGCTGATTGTCGATTCGCCGCGACTCGTGCCGCTCGGTGCCGATGATGTGCAGCCCGCCGAGCGCAGCGACGCCCTCGCCGAGTTTTATGTCGACGCCGCGGCCCGCCATGTTCGTCGCGATCACGACGTTACCGCGCTGGCCCGCGTCTTTGATGATCTCGGCTTCCCGTTCGTGATACTTCGCGTTGAGAACTTCGCAGGCGACGCCGCGCTTACGCAGGATCGAGGCGAGCCGCTCGCTCTTCTCGATCGAGCGCGTCCCGACGAGTACCGGCCGGCCGAGCTCGTGCTCGCGCACGATCTCGTCGACGACGGCTTCGAACTTCGCATTCTCGGACTTATAAACGATGTCGCCCTGATCGACGCGCGCGACCGACTGATTGGTCGGAATGACCACCACGTCTAAGCCGTAGATATCGCGAAACTCGCGCTCTTCGGTCTTCGCGGTACCGGTCATACCCGCGAGCTTGTCATAGAGCCGGAAATAGTTTTGAAAGGTAATCGTCGCGAGCGTTTGGTCTTCGCTGCGGACCGAGAGCCCTTCTTTGGCCTCGATCGCCTGGTGAATGCCGTCGGAATAGCGGCGGCCGTACATCAGCCGGCCGGTGAACTCGTCGACGATGATCACTTCGCCGTCTTTAACGATGTACTGCTGATCCTTGTGGAAGAGGTTCCAGGCTTTGAGGGCCGCGTTGAGCTGGTGCGTGAGTTCGAGGTTGCGCTGATCGTAGAGGTTGCCGATGCCGAGCATTTTCTCGACTTTCGCGACGCCCTTTTCCGTAATGGGCACGGCGTGAGCCTTCTCGTCGACGGTGAAGTCGTCGTCCTTCGTGAGCCGCGGAACGATCTTCGCGAACTTCGCATAGAGCTCGGTCGCGTCTTGACCTTGACCGCTGATGATGAGCGGCGTGCGCGCTTCGTCGATGAGGATCGAATCGACCTCGTCGACGATCGCGAAGAAGAGGTCGCGCTGCACCATGTCGGCGAGCTGCCACGCCATATTGTCGCGCAGGTAATCGAAGCCGACTTCGTTATTCGTAACGTAGGTGATGTCGGCGTTGTACGCGGCGCGACGCTGTTCGGGATTGAGGTCGTGCTGGATGACGCCGACCGAAAGCCCGAGGTAGTTATAGAGCGGCGCCATCCATTCGGCATCGCGCCGGGCGAGATAATCGTTGACGGTTACGACGTGCACGCCGCGCCCGAAGAGGGCGTTGGCGTAGGTCGCGAGCGTGGCGACGAGCGTTTTGCCCTCGCCCGTTTTCATCTCCGCGACCTTGCCTTCGTGCAGAACCTCGCCGCCCATGATCTGGACGTCGAAGTGCCGCATGCCGAGCACGCGCTTTCCGGCTTCGCGGCAGACCGCGAACACTTCGGGGAGCATTTCGCCGAGCAACACGCGCGCGGCTTCCTTATCGAGCCCGTTCAGGCGGTGCCGGAACTCGGACGTTTTCGCCTGCAGTTCAGCGTCCGTGAGCGCGGCCGTCTCCGCTTCGAGGGCGTTCGTCGCGACGACGGTCCGCCGCAAGCGCACGATCTCGCGCTCGTTACCGTCGAAGAGTGTCTTCAGGAATGCCATGGCTGTCTATAACCGTTCGCGCTCGGCGGAAGTTACTCTTTGAACCGGCGACCCCGCCGCTTAGCCCTGCTAAAGCGGTAGGAGGATACTGAAGGTGCTTCCCTGGTTTTCGACCGAGCGAACGACGAGCCGGCCGCCGTGGACGTCGACGATTTTCTTCGCGACGTAGAGGCCGACGCCCGAGCCCGCGATGCCGCGAGACCGGGCGTTCGTGCCGCGACCGAAGCGGGTGAAGATGCGCTCGACCTCGCCTTCGGGGATGCCGATCCCGGTATCGGCGACCTCGATCGAAGCGCCCTCGGCGGCCGGCGCGACGCGCACTGCGACGGTGCCGCCCGAGTACTTGAGCGCGTTGCCGACGACGTTGTCGATGACGTGCCGCAAGCGGCCCCGGTCGAACGAGATGATGACGGGCTCGACGGGGATATCGACCGTCACGCGTCGCTCCCGGTCGAGCGGCGCGACCGCCTCCCGCACGAAAGCGGCGACGTCTTCGCTCGCGCGCTGCAGCGAGAACCCGGCGCTCTGCGTCGCCGCCAGCGCCAGGGCGTCTTCGCTCAGTTTGGCCAGCCGTTTCGTCTGCTCGATGATCGTTTCGGCGCTGCGGCGCGCTTCGGCGTCGGCGCTCTCGAGCAGCAACTCCGAGAAGCCCGAAATGACCGTCAGCGGCCCGCGAAAATCGTGCGCGAACATCGCCATCAAATCATCTTTGAACGCGTTGCTTTCGGCCAGCGCCTGCGACGTTCGCGCCGTCTGTTCGTATAGCTCGACGTTGCGGATCGCAAGCGCCGCGAGCGTCACGAGCGCATCGATGAGCCGGCGCTCGGCTTTCGAGAACGGGTCGCGGCGGCCTACGACGAAGAGCCCCGGCTGCGCTTCGAGCGCCGGATCGGCGCGCATCATGAGCCGGCTCGCGGCGAAGGGCATGTCGATTCCGCCGCTCAGCACGGACCACGCCGCCTCCTCGTCGAGCGGCAGTTCCTCGGGCGGTTCCGGCAGGCCGTCGCTCGTCGCGAACCCGATGCGCGCGAGCAGGCCGCCGCGACGGCCGTACACGCTGACGTAGCGGGCGAAGACCATCCGCTTGACGAGCCCGCACAGGACGCGCGCGAGCGGCTCGAGTTCGTTGACGCCGAGAATCGTCCGCGCCGCGTCCACGAGGGCCGCGCCTTCCGCGGCGTAGCGGCGCAGTTGTTCGAAGGCGAGCGCGCTCCCCAGCGCGAGCGCGAGATTCCCGGCGAGGGCGCGCAGGTGCTTGGCGTCGTCGTCGTCGAGTGCGACGCGGGCGTCCTCGACGACGAGCATGGCGCGCAATTGCCCGTCGTACGAGACGGCGACCAAGTCTTCCGTCCCGACGCGCATCAGCGCTCGCAGGCGAAGCACGTCGAGATCGATTTCGTCGAGCGAGCGTGACGGCCGGACGAGCCCCGTCGGACTCGTCGCTACCGGCCGGAATGCGCGATCGCGCATCTCGTAGGCGACGCAGGGCCGCCGCAGATCGCGGCCGATGCCCCGCGCGATGATCGCGAGCATATCGTGCGCCTCGCGGGCGTCACGCAGGGCGCGCATCGTCCGCTCGAGGCGTTCGTTACGCCGCCGGCGATCCGCCTCGAGCGAGTCCTCGACCAGAGACGCTTACGAAGCCTGCGGGTTCGGAGCGCCCATGGCGGACGACGAGGTCGTGGTCGTGGTCGCGTCCCCTTGATAGGCCGGCCGATTCTTCGTACCGAGGTTAAGGAAATAAAACAGGAGCAACACGACGATGCCCACCACGACCGAGATGCCGGCGAACTTGACGGCCTCCGACGAAGCGAAACCTTGTCCACGCGTGTTCACGATTTGTCTACTCACGAACGCCTCCTTAGCAAAGATAGCGTAATACCTGGTTCATACCCGAAGTTTCGCCGGATGATCGATCGTCGCGACCGGGACCTCGCGCATGAGTTCGCCCGCGGTCACGAAGCGAAAGCCGGCTGCCCGGAAATGCGCGACGATCGTCGGGAGCACCTCGAGCGTATTCAGCCGTCCGCTATGCAACAGCATGATTTCGGGCGCCGTCGCGAAGCGTTCGACGTGCGCCGCCATAACTTCCGGCGTCGCGACCGCTCGCCAATCGCCGGGATCGTCGTTCCAAAGCACGACATGGTAGCCCGCGCGCTGCGCCGCCTGCACGGTCGCGAGCGTGAAACGCCCGTGCGGCGGCCGCATCATCGTCGTGATCGCCGGGTCGCGCACGTAGCGCTGCAGCGTGCGCGCCCCGTCGCGCAATTCGCTCTGCACGCGGGCCGCGGGCAAGGCCTCGAAATCCGCCGGATGGGTCTGCGTGTGATTCGCCAGCTCGTTCCCGCCCGCCGCGATCCGGCGGGCGAGGTCGGGAAAGAGTTCCGTGTCGTCGCCGATGAGAAAGAACGTCGCCGGCACGCGCAGGTCGCGCAGCAGATCGAGCAGCAGCGGCGTTTCGACGGGGTACGGCCCGTCGTCGAACGTCAGCGCGATCAGGCGCGGACTGCGGCGGCGGTCCGCGGGGAGCCGGTCGTGCAGCAGCCGGCCGATGTGCGCCGCGATGCCCGGCGAGAGCGCCCGGGCCGCGTCCGCGT
>CAXUFI010000204.1:1305-5127 GCA_964250245.1 uncultured bacterium | reverse complement strand
ACCGGAGCCGCGGCGCTGACGCCCCACTTCTCCTCGAGCGCTTTGACGAGTTCGTTGAGCTCGAGAACCGTTAGTTTTTCGACTTCGGAAATAAGATCGGCAACCGCCATGATATCGTAACTCCTTTAGGAACCGGACTCGGCGAGTTGCTTCTCGCGAGCGGAAAGTACGCGGACGAACCCGCTGGGATTAGCGGCCAACACGCCGACGAGTCCGCGGAGCGGACTTGCGAGCAGACCGAGCACTTTGGCTTGCAACTCCGCCTTCGCCGGCAGCGAAGCGAGCACGTTGACCTGCGCCGCGTCGATCATCGAGCCGTCGACGTAGCCCGCCTTCACCGGCAACGGTTTTACGTCGTCGTTGAACGCCTTGAGCGCTTTGGCGGGGGCGACCGGATCGTCCGCTGAAAAGACGACGCCCGTCGGGCCGGCTAAAAAGCTTTCGAACTTCTTCGCGAGCTCGTCGCCCGCGGCGATCGAGAACAGCGTGTTCTTCACGACCGCATAACTCGCTCCGTCCTTGCGAAGCTCGGTACGTAGCCGCGTGATGTCTTCGACCGTGAGGCCGGCATAATTCGTGAAGAACAGATACTTCGAATCGGCGAGCCGCGCACGTAGCTCGTCGATCGTCCGATCTTTCTTGGCAATCGGCATACGGTTCTTTCTCTAGACGACGCTCGAATCTCGCGATGAGCGTCACCTTGCCGCAACTGCGCTCTCGAGCGCCGTTAAGAACCGGTACGTCATCCTCGATGGGCGCTTACGCATTATCCGCCCGAAAGCGGACCCACTATCATCGGAGCCGTCGGTGAGTATACGTGAAAGACGGGCCGGGTGCAAGCGCGACGGCCGTCGTCGCGGACCACGCTCGCTACTCGGTCGCCGAGGTGGCCTTCACGCGATTGGGATCGACGCGCACGCCCGGGCCCATCGTGCTGGCCAGCGTAACGCTCCGGACGTACGTGCCCTTCGCCGCGGACGGCTTGGCGCGCACGATCGCGTCGAGTAACGTCGCCACGTTCTCCGCCAGCTGCGCTTCGCCGAAACTCGCCTTACCGACGATCGTGTGCACGATCCCGGTCTTATCGAGCCGGTACTCGACCTTGCCGGCCTTGATGTCGCGAATCGCGTTGCCGATATTGGGCGTCACGGTGCCGGATTTGGGGTTCGGCATTTTCTGCGCCAGGATACGTCCGAGATTCGACCCGACTGCGCCCATCATGTCGGGCGTGGCGACGGCGACGTCGAAATCCGCGAACCCCGCTTTAACGCGATCGATGAGGTCCTGTTCGCCCACGACGTCGGCGCCGGCGGCTTCCGCATCGCGGGCTTTCTCGCCCTTGGCGAAGGCGATCACGCGCACGGTGCGGCCGGTGCCGTGCGGCAGGAGGACGGTCCCGCGGACGTTCTGGTCGCTCTTCTTGGGATCGACGCCGAGCCGGATGTGGATTTCGACCGTTTCGTCGAACTTCGCGGTGGCGTTTCTCTTAACGGTCGCCGTCGCTTCGACGATGTCGTGCAGCTTCGCGCGATCGAACGATGCCGCCAGCGCCTTGTACTTCTTACCGTGATGCTGCGCCATTATGCGGTCACCTCGACGCCCATCGAACGGGCGGTCCCGGAGATGATCCGGATGGCCATCTCCACGTCGTTCGCGTTGAGATCCGCCATCTTCGTTTCGGCGATCTCGCGCAATTGCTTGGCGCTGATTTTGCCGACCTTATTGCGGTTGGGGATCGCGGAGCCCGACTCGATTCCGATCGCCTTTTTAATCAGGAAGCTCGCCGGCGGCGTCTTCGTGACGAACGTAAACGTCCGGTCCTCGAAGACGGTGATCTCGACCGGGATCACCATCCCGGCCTGGGACTGCGTCCGTTCGTTATATTCTTTGCAGAACGCCATGATGTTGAGCGAGTAGGGCCCGAGGGCCGGACCGACCGGCGGGGCCGGAGTCGCCTTACCCGCGTTGAGCTGCAGGCCGATTTTTCCGACCACGCGCTTCGCCATGCTGTCTCCCTTGCGACCGCCGTTCCGCGGTCTTCCCCGATCTGCGTAAAGCGCGCGACGCGGGGTACCGTCGGCGCGCAACCGTTCGATTGTAGCACGCCGCGGCCGGTGCTCCAAGCCCGCGACCGGCCACGTCGCGCCCCACAGCTACGTGGGCGGTTCGAACCCGGGCCGCACGTTGAAACGCGAAGCGATGCGGCCGCCGACGTAGCCCGAGCATCCGAGCAGCGCTAAGGCCGCGGCACTCGAGACCGCGTCGTACGGCGATAGCCGGCCGGCGCGGGACCGTGCGGCGGACCCTTCGTCCCCGTCGAGGCTGCCTTCCGTCGCCACCGCTCCGCGCCGGAGCGCCGCCAGCGTGTAAAAGCCGGCCGAGGCCAGATTGAGCACCGCGTGAAACGCCGCCAGCTGCCGGCCGGCGGGATGCTCGCCGGAATATCGCACGGCGTCGCGCAGGCCGAGGACGCCCGAGATGACGGCGCCGGCCAGCCCGGCGAGGATCGCGCGTTCCGAGGCTCGGGCGAAGCCGTTATCGTCGGGGCCGTAGCACGAAAGCAAATCGAACCCGAGGCTCGCCGTCCAGGCGACGAGCGGGACTCCGACGGCCAGGGGATGCAGCGAGTGCCGCGCCCCGTCAGCCATTGGAACGCCGGCACGACGTCCCGGCGCAGCCGCTCGCGGACGTAGCGCCTATGAGGCTGCCGGGCTTTGCCCGATCCGCAGTGTTCTCGAGCCGGCCGGCCGCATCCAGAACGGATTCAACGCAGTCGCATCCATCTAGACCTTCTCGATCTGATAGAACTCGAGTTCGACCGGCGTTTCGCGCCCGAAGATCGAGATGAGCGCGCGAACCTTCTCTTTCTCCGGCTGGATCTCGTCGACGATGCCGGTGAAATCGAAGAACGGACCACTCGTGACCTTGACGCGATCGCCCTTGGCGAAGTCGATCTTGAGTTTGGGCGTCTCGATGCCCATCTGCTTGAGGATGGTCTTGACTTCTTTTTCTTGAAGCGGGACCGGCTTCTCCCCGGCCCCGGGCGACCCGACGAAACCCGTCACCCCGGACGTGTTTCGCACCACGTACCACGACTGATCGTCCATATCCATTTCGACGAGGACGTAGCCGGGAAACACCTTCTTCGGAGTGATCTTCCGCTTGCCGTCCTTGAATTCGACCTCGTCTTCCATGGGCACGAGCACGCGGAAAATCTTCTCCTGCATGTTCATGGAATGGATGCGGCGCTCGAGATTGGCTTTCACCTTGTTCTCGTAACCGGAGTAGGTATGGATGACGAACCAATTTCGCCGCTCGCCCTTGGCGTTGACGAGAGCCGCGGGGGCAGCGATGGGTTCGACGGGCATGGCGTTTTCCACGAGTACCTCTAGCGGTGGATCAAGCCGAAAATCAGCCCGAAGAGCTGGTCGGCGAGATACGTGTACAAGCCGACGCAGATGACGAGCCCGATCGTGAGGATCGTTGCCGAGACCCACTCCGGACGCGTCGGCCAGGTGACGCGGCGCATTTCGTTGACGAGCTCGCGCAGGAAGCGTTCGGCGCTCGCCTGGCGCGCGGCGCGGTCGGCGCCGGGGCGTACCGGCGGACGTCCGGGCCCCGCCGGCCGTACCGTCGTTCCGCTTCCTCCCGTGGGTCTGTTCATGCGCTCGTGCTCCTTGTGAATCTGGCAGGGCGGACAGGACTCGAACCTGCAACCGACGGTTTTGGAGACCGCAACTCTACCAATTGAGCTACCGCCCTTTGTTCTCGGCGGGGGCGAGTAGAGTAGCGGCGGGGCGGGCGAGGGGGAGGGAAGAGGGT
>CAXUFI010000204.1:0-1295 GCA_964250245.1 uncultured bacterium | reverse complement strand
CTACGGTGCTTGCGTACTGAAGTACGCGGCGCACCTAGGCTCCTTGCCGCCGGTCGACGCTCGAGCCGCATCGTGCCGGTGGTGATTATTATGGTGTTTTTGCTGGGCTTTCGCTAGCGCCGGCGGACTGCGTCGCCGGTCGACGCTCGCGCCGCATCGTGCCGGTGGTGATTACGGTGTTTCTGCTAAGCTTTCGCTAGCGCCGGGGACGAATGCTCTGATTAACCTATTTCGTTTCGCGGTGGGGGCGAGCTCGGCGGCAGAAGCGGCAGTATTTTGAGAGTTCGAGCCGGTCGGTGTTCGTCTGCTTGTTTTTTTGCGTGTTGTAGTTGCGGCGTTTGCACTCTTGGCAGGCCAGGACAACCATGACGCGATGCTCTTTTTTCGCCATCTTCTTTCCCTATGGTACGCCTATCCGACATAAAGAAAACGGACGCGCGGTCCGTTCTGCTTCGGAGTATAGCACGCGCCGGTCGCCTTCGCAACGCGCGCGCCCGGCCGGGACGGCTCCGGGAGCGTGCGGAACGAGGCCGGCGATGCCCTTGGAGAACGACGCGGCCTACACGTGCCCGGCCTGTTTCGAGCTGAACTACGTGGCCGTCGACCCGAGCGCCGGCCGGCGCCAGCGTTTCGGCGAGGATTGCCCCGTCTGCTGCCGGCCGCTCAGCTTCACCGTCGAGATCGATCGCGAGGGCGACGCGGCGGTAACGAGCGCGGAGCTCGACGACTGACCCTGGTCGCCGCCGCCTCAGTCGTCGACGTCCATCATGTCGTCGAAGGCGGTCAGGGGGTTCGGCCGGTACCCGCGGACGCGGTCGCGCAGCGCGTAACTGCTCTTCCAGGCGAAGAGCTGGATCGAGGGGACCTGGTCGACGAAGATGGCGTCCAGGCGCCGAAAGGCCGCGGCGACGGCCGCCGGATCGTACGAACCGCGCATCGTCGCGAGCAGCCCGTCGACGCGCCGGTCGCACCAGTGATTGTAGTTTTCGCCGTGCGGCGGAGCGCCGGAACAGGCGAAGTTGCTGGCGAGATCGGGGACGGAGACGATCGTCGAGGCGTAGAGCGCCGCGTCGAAGCGACCGCTCGCGAGCACGCCGCCGTCGCTCTGCGGGGCGAACAAAATGGCGTGCGAGTAGCGGCGCGCGACGATGGCGATTCCGACGGCCCGCAGCTCGGCGCGCATGACTTCGACGAGCGCATCGAGGTCCGGCGCGCCGGCCTGATAGGCGACCACGAGCGCGAGCGCGCGGCCGCTTCGCATGCGGGTCCCGCCGGGCGCGGGCAGCCAGCCGGCC
>CAXUFI010000203.1:0-5156 GCA_964250245.1 uncultured bacterium | reverse complement strand
ACGTTGAGCGGCGAGCCGTCGGGGTAGCGGACGCCGTGACCGGGGTCGATGACGAACGTGCGCCCGGTGAGTTGCGCCGCGTGCGCCGCAGCGGCGGTCGCGCCGCCGAACGCGAGCGCGCTCGCGAACGCGAGGATTCTGCAAGGCCGCGTCCGTACGCAGAAGCGGCTTTGAAGCGTCATGAGTTATTGTGCGGTAGCGTTGCCGTCGCGTTCCTGCCGCGCGCCGTGCGAGCCGCGACGCTCGACGATCAGCTCGCGCGGCTCGCGGCGGCGTCCTCGGGCACCGTCGGCATCTACGCGCGAAAACTCGGAACGGGTACGCCCGTTACCTACAATCCCGACGTCGTCTTTCCGGCGGCGTCGATCATCAAGCTCGTCATCTTCGTCTCGCTCTATCAGTATGCCGAGCGCGATCCGGACGTCTTCTCCAAACGCGTAACCTTAAAGCTGAGCGACTTCGTCGGCGGTTCGGAGATTCTCGACAGTTATAACCCGGGCCAATCCATCTCGATCGGGACGCTCTCGCGCGCCATGATCGAACAGAGCGATAACACGGCTTCGAACGTCCTCATCGATTATCTCGGCTTCGACCGGATCCGCGCGACGATTCATGGCGCCGGGCTCGCGCACACGCAACTCAAGCGGCACTTCATGGACGTCAACGCCATTTTCCATCATAGCGAGAACTTGACGACGCCGCGCGATATGGGCATGTTGCTGTATCAGCTCGAGCGCGGCGCGCACGAAGGCGTCGGCACGCTCGCGTCGCCCGCCTCCGCCCGCAGGATGATCGACGTCATGCTGCATCAGGAAGACCGGGATAAGATCGCGCGCGGCCTGCCGGCCGGCGTGCCGCTCGCGAATAAGACGGGCGAGATCGACGGCGTGCGCAACGACGTCGGCATCGTGGATCCGTACGGCGATAAACCCTACGTCATCGCCGTCCTGACGAAGGAGCTCAACGATTTCTCGGTCGGCAATAGCGCGATCCGCAAGATCGCGGCGGCCGTACACAGCGCCCTCTACTAGCTGCTGCCGAATTACAGGAACGACGTTTGCGTGATTCGCGCCGGCCGTACGTGGGCGACGCCGAGCGCCGCGTAGAGCGCCCGCACGGTCGCGGGGCTATGCCCCGAATAATGGTTGTTGACGTAGCCGTAGACGCGCCGCAGTTGTGGCGGCGCGTCGTGCAGCGTCCGGGCCCACCACCCGATCTCCGTCGCGCGCGGCAATCGCACGCTATCGAAACGTTGGAAGGCGTCGTGATCGCCGATCCAGCGCACGTAGCCGAACCCGGCCCGGCTGCGTTGCAGCGCCGCGGCGAGCAGCGCGCGCGGAACGAACGGCGCGTCGGCGAGCGCGAGGGCGAACCCGCGGTCCTCGAGCAGATCCTGAATGTCGGGCGCGTACCAAGCCGCGTCGCGGAACTCGAACGCGGTCGCGACGTCGCGCGGAAACGCCGGGAGCGCTTCGCGCAAGACCGGCTCTTCGGCGCGGCCGAACCCGGCGTCGAATTGCACGAGGACGCAGCCGAGTTTCGGCCCGAACGCGCGCATCGCATCGTAGAATTCCGCAACGAGACCCTTGACCTCACGCAGCCGGCGCTCGTGCGTGATCTCGCGCGCGAGTTTACAGGAAAAGCGAAAGTGCGGCGGCACCTGTGCCGCCCACTTGCGACCGCGCGCGGGCGCGGGCGTGGCGTAGAACGTCGCGTCGATCTCGCCCGTCCCGAACTCGCGCGCGTACGCCGCGAGTTAACTCTGCGGCCGCGCGGCCGCGTCGTACATTTCGCCCGCCCAATCCTCGTACGACCAGCCCTGCGTCCCGAGCAGAACGTCGAGCGCGGCGGGAGCCGGCACCTTACGTCGCGGGTTCGATCGTAACGCGCTCCATCACGTCGCCGACGCGGATGCTGCCGACGACGTCCTGGCCCTCGACCGTCTGACCGAACACCGTGTACTGTTTATCGAGGAAGCGCGCGTCGCCGAGGCAGATGTAGAATTGCGACCCGCCGGAGTTGGGGTTGGCCGAGCGCGCCATGGCGACGGTGCCGGCGACGTGCGGCCGATCGTTGAATTCGGCATCGAGCGTGTATCCGGGGCCGCCGGTCCCCGTGCCGAGCGGGTCGCCGCCCTGAATTACGAAGCCCGGCTCGACGCGGTGAAACATCAGCCCGTCGTAGAACCCCGCGCGTGCGAGCTTGATGAACGCCGCACTGTGCTGCTTCGCTTCGTGGGGATAGAAGACGAACACGATGTCGCCCTTATTCGTTTTGATGCGCGCGCGCATCGTTTCGGCTTCTTTCGCCAGCGCGTCGAGTTCGGCGCCGGTCGGCGCGGTGTTGGTCGCCATAAAACCTCCGCGGCAGCCCTGCTGACGAGCCGCCGGACAAACGCTCCCGCGTTGCCCGGCGCGCCGGCGAACACCTGTTGCCGCCGCGGTGACCGCCATCACGCAGCGGCGTTCTCCGGAGCGCCATGATGGGCGCAAGCTAGACGACCCGAGGGCACCAATTGTTCGATTCTCAAGCCGACGTTATCGAGCGCGACGATTTCTGTTCTCTCGCGCCGATCGGTTGGCTTCATCACAAGATGCAGGACAGCTTCTTCCTCGTGGTCGGAACCGGTTCGTGCCAAGGCTTCTTACAGACGGCGCTCGGCGTGATGATCTTCGCCAAACCGCGCTTCGCAACGGCCGTGCTCGATGAGGACGATCTCGGCGGCGCCGATCCGTTAACCGGCTTGCGGCCGCTCGTCGAGGCGATCGTCGCCGAACACGCGCCGCGAGCGATTTTCCTCGCCTCGACGTGCACGCCCGAAATCTTGAAGATGAACGTCGCCGGCTGCGCGGCCCCGCTCGAGGCCGAGTTCGGCGTGCGCGTGTACCCGTGCCGGCTCGACGGTTTCGATCCCGCCTACACGCAGGGCGAAGACCACGTCCTGGAAGCGATGATCGCCCGCGCGCCGCAGACGGACGAACGGAACCTCGTCGTGCTCGGCTGCATTTCGGCGCTCGAAGAAGCGGAAGTGCGGCTCGAATGCCGGGCGATGGGCTTGCCGGAACCGCGCTTCTTGCCGGGTGAGAGTGCGCCCGACGTGCCGGCGCTCGGACCGCACACCGTCCTCGCGCCGATCCATCCGTATCTCTTCGGCGCGGCGTCGTTCGCACAACGCGAGCGCGGCTGCGCGCTTCACAAGACGCTCTTCCCGTTCGGCCCCGACGGCGCGCGCGCGTTCTACGAAACGCTCGCCAAGGCGTTCGGCAAGTCCGTGTCCTATGCCGAGCGCGAACGCGAGGCCTGGGCGGCGCTCGAACCGCTGACGACGGTCCTGCGGGACAAATCGATCGCCTTCTGTTCCGATGCGATGCTGGAGTTACCGCTCGCGCGAACGTTGCGCGCGGCGGGCGCGCGCGTCGACGTCGTCGGCACCCCCAACGTCTATAAGAAATTTCACGCCCTCGAAACGGCGGCGCTGGCCGGTACGCTCGTGCTCGAGCGGCCCGACCGGTTCGAGCTCTTCGCGCGGCTCTCGGCCGCCCGGCCGGATCTCGTCGTCGCCAATCTCAACGTCGCGAACTCGCTCGAAGGGATGGGCTTCGCCGTGAAGTGGTCGACGGAACTCACGTTCCAGCCGATTCACGGCTTTTGCGGTGCTCCGGCCTTGTTCGGCATGTTCGCCGCCTCGCTGCGCCGTCATGAGGCGCTCGCGACGCGCCGCCGTAACGACGGCACGACCGCAGCGCCGATCGACTTGTCGTTCTTCCGCACGCCGGCGCACGCGTGAAGCTCGCGCTCTGGTCCTACGAAGCCCCCGCGCATCTCGGCGTCAGCAAGGCGGCCGCGTCGTTCGCGAACGTGCACTGCGTGCTGCGGGCGCCCAAGGGCGACGGCTACGGCACGATCATGCTCGCGATGTTCGAACGCCTCGGCGTCGTCGCGCCGCTGTCGGTGAGCGCGATGTCCGAAGCGACGCTCGCGGGTTCCGCCGCCAACCTGCCGCAACTGTTGCGCGAGATCGACGAGCGCCACGCGCCCGAACTCATCGTCGTCACGCGTAGCGCGACGGCCTCCGTGCTGCAGGAACCCCTCGACGGCGAGATCGCGATGATGCCGCCCGGCTCGCTGCGGGCCGAGATCCTGCAAGCGAGCACGCATCCGATGCGCGACACCGAGCTGTCGGCGTTCGCGCGCACGACGCGCGAGATCGTCGCTCGTTACGCGCAGGACGTCCCGCGCACGGCGAACCCTTCGGTCAATCTGATCGGGCCGTCGCTGCTCGGCTTTCACGATCGCTCGAACGTCGAAGCGCTGCGCCGGACGCTCGCCGCAGTCGGCATCGACGTGAACGCCGTCGTGCCGCTCGGCGCCTCGCCGCAGGATTTGCGCGGCATCGGCCGCGCCTGGGTGAACGTGCCGACCGCGCACGAGCTGGCGCTGCCGACGCTCGAGTATCTGCACGACCGCTTCGCCACGCCGTTCGCGCGCGAGCTGCCCTACGGCGAAGCCGGCACGACGCGCTTCCTGCGCGAGCTCTGCGGGCTCTGCGAGATCCCCGCGACGCGCATCGCGGCCGCCGCGAAGCAGAGTCAGCTGCTCTGGTACGCGCGCACGGTCGACGCGCACGCGCTCTCGGGGAAGCGGGTCGGCGTCTTCGGCGCGCCGACCGCCGCGGCCGGCATCGCCCGCGTGATGCGCGACGAACTCGATATGGACGTCGAGTTCGTCGGCACCTACGCCCGCGCGTGGGGCGATTGGTTACGCGAGCGCACCCGCGATATCACGGCGAACGTGCTCGTGAGCGACGATTACCGCGTGGTCGCGCGCGAGATCGACCGGACCCGGCCCGACATCGTCTTCGGTTCGCAGATGGAGCGCCACTCGGCGAGCGCGGTCGGCGTGCCGTGCGCCGTCGTCTCGCCGCCCGCGCACATCCTGAACTTTCCGCTCGGTTACGTCCCGTTCGTGGGTTACGACGGCGCGAACCATATCGGCGACCTCGTGAATGCGACGCAGGTGCTCGGGCTCGAGCACCATCTGATCGAAACGTTCGGTCCGCGCGGACAAGGCCGCTTTGCCGAGGCGACGCCGGAACCGACCGAGGCGGAGCACCTCGCGGCCGGCGCCGCGCACGTCGACATTCTGGCCACCATCGC
>CAXUFI010000202.1:0-5165 GCA_964250245.1 uncultured bacterium | reverse complement strand
GGTTGCGGCGGGCGCCCGGGACCCGGGGCGGGCGCCGGCCCCCGCCGCGCGGCGCCCGCCCGCGGCAGGCTCGCATCGTCGTCGAGGTCGTAGCCGAGCGCGAGCGCGACGCCGTCGGCGACCGCGGCCCCGGCGGCGCCGTACTCGCGGGAGATGGTAACGACCACGACGGCGGGGTTCGCTCGTCCGCGGCCCGCGCCCCGTGAGGCGAGTCGCGGCCCGGGCCGGCCGCGGCGCGTAGCGTGAGCGGAGCGTCTTACGGGGAGAGCTCATGCTGAAAATCGCGGTCTACGGTAAAGGCGGAATCGGTAAGAGTACGTTTTCGTCGAATCTATCGGCCGCGTTCGGGCGGCTCGGCAAGCGGACGATCCAGGTCGGCTGCGATCCCAAACACGATTCGACGTTCACGCTGACGGGGTCGCTGATTCCGACGGTGGTCGAAGTGCTCTCGAGTTATAAGTTCAAGGCCGAAGAGATCGAACGCGACGAGATCATCGTCGCCGGCAAGTACGGCGTCGATTGCGTGGAAGCGGGCGGGCCGCCGGCCGGAGCGGGTTGCGGCGGCTACGTCGTGGGCGAGACGGTAAAGCTGCTCGAGAAATTCGGCGTCTATAAAGATTACGACGTCATGGTGTTCGACGTTCTCGGCGACGTGGTCTGCGGCGGCTTCTCCGCGCCCTTGCAGCACTCCGAACAGGTCATCATCGTTGCGACCAACGATTTCGATTCGATCTTCGCCGCAAATCGGATCGCCACGGCGATAACGATCAAACAGAAAACCGGCGGCGGCATGCTCGCGGGCCTGGTCGCCAACCGCGCCTCGAATGCCGAACTCGTGGGGCCGTTCGCCGAGCGGATCGGTTCGACGTGCCTCGTCTGCATCCCGGAGAACGACGGCGTACGTAAATCGCGGCTCACGGCACAAACCGTTTTCGAGATGGATGTGACGGGGGCACTCGGCGCGCCGTGGATGGATCTCGCGACCCGGATGCTCGCGGGCGTCCCCCTAACGTTGCCGACGCCGATCCCCGAACGCGAACTCTTCATGCAACTCGGCGCGGACTACGTGCGCGCGGCGGACATTCCGGCCCCGGCGATGGCCATCTAAGAGGGCGTCGGGCGGACGGCGGGCCGACGCACCGTCGCGACGGCGGTTATGAATTCGTACGTGCCGCGTTTGCTACGGGCGGGGCATCGCGATTCGCGGGCCGCCCGCGCCTTCCTGAACGTGACGAATATGCTCGCGCCGGCGCGCAGCCTCTTACGCCCGTCGCTTCTCTGGAGCGCGGCACGGGTCGACGCGTCACCGGGCGGCGCGAAGTAGACGTCAGAGGCGGCCGCCGGCGGCGAGACGTTCGCGCAGCTCGGCCGCCCGGGCGCGGATCGCCGTTTTCTCCGCTTCATCTTTGGCTCGCCAATTACGCAGCGGTAACGCCATGCGCGTGTTGCGGGCGAAGCGCTGCTCGTGACGGGCCATGAAATCCCAGTAGAGCGCGTTATACGGGCAGGCATCGTCGCCGACGGTCTTCTTGGGATTGTAGCGGCAGCGGCCGCAATAGTCGGACATCTTATTGATGTAGTTCGCGGAGCCGGCGTACGGCTTCGTGCCGACGAACCCGCCGTCGGCGTGCAGCGTCATGCCGACGACGTTGGGCACCATCACCCAATCGTAACCGTCGACGAACATCTCCCAATACCAGTCGGTCATCGCTTGCGGGTCGATACCGGCGAGCAGCGCGAAATTGCCCAGTACCATCAGCCGCAGGATATGGTGCGCCCAACCCAGACCGAGTACGAAGCGCATCGCCTCGCGCGTGCAGAACATATCGGTCTCACCGTCGCGATAGAATACCGGTACGGGGAGCGTGGCGCCGAGCGAGTTGCGCGTACGATACTCCGGCATCATCTTCCAATAGGTCTGCCAGATGAATTCGCGCCAGCCGATGAGCTGCCGGATAAACCCCTCGACCGACGACAGCCGTGCCTGCCCGGCCCGATACGCGAGCTCCGCCCGTTCGCATAGCTCGAGCGGGTGGAGCAGTCCGAGATTCACGAGCGCGGAGAGACGCGAATGATAGAGGCGCGCTTCGCCCGTCACCATCGCATCCTCGTAGGGGCCGAAATTGTCGAGGCGATGCGCGAAAAAATCGTCGGCATACGCGAGCGCGTCGGCGCGCGTCGTCGGAATATCGAACGCGCCGATCGTGCCGGGATGATTCGGAAACTCGCGTTCGACGAGCGCGATCGCGTCGCGCGCGTGCGCGCGAAGCGGAACATCCGGCTGCGGCGGAAAGCGCATCCCGCGTTGCGGCGGCTGCCGGTTATCGCGATCGAAGTTCCAGGCGCCGCCCACGGGCTGCTCGCCCTCCATCAACAGCCCGGTTTTACGGCGCATGCGGCGATAGAACGTCTCCATCGTAACGCGCGCTTGGCCGCGCGCGAAGAGCTCCTCGAACTCGCTCGCCGTCGAGATGAAGTTGACGTGCGGCGTCACTTCGAACTCGAGCCCGTGACCGCGCACGAGCGCGTTCAAGCCGTCGCTGACGCCGTAGTCGGCGAGCCGCATCATCCGCATCCGTTGCGGCCGGTACGCGGCGATATGCTCGGCGAGCGGACCCGCGTAGTCCTCGCGCTCGGCGTAGTAGTCGACGCGCCAGCCCGCAGCGCGCAAATCGTCCGCGAAGCCGCGCATGGCGGCGTAGATCATAACCAGCCGCCGTTTATGATAGGGGCGTTCGCGGCCGCGCGCGAGCGACTCGATCAGCAGCACGACCGTGTCGCTGCGCTCGAGCCCGTGCAGGGCCGAGTTGTCGCGTGATAACTGATCGCCGGCGATCCAAACCGTGGTCGTCAACCGTTGCCCCCTCGCGCACCGCTAGCGTGGCTCGCGAACGGAAGGGCCGTTCGCCGGGCCGAACCCGCACGCAGATGCCCATCATCGAGACGCGCGAGTTGCGCAAAGTGTTCCGCTCGGTCAAGCGAATCCCGGGCGCGGGCGGCGCTTTGCGCACGCTGTTCACGCGCGAACACACCGAACGCGTCGCGGTGGAAGGCGTAACGATGGCCCTCGACGAGGGCGAACTCGTCGGCTATATCGGTCCCAACGGCGCGGGGAAGTCGACCACGATCAAGATGCTGACCGGGATCCTCGTGCCGACTTCGGGCGACGTCGTCGTGGCCGGGCTCGTGCCGCATGCCGAGCGCAAGCGAAATGCGCGCAATATCGGCGTCGTGTTCGGACAGCGCAGCCAGCTGTACTGGGACCTGCCGCTGATCGAGTCCTTCGAATTGCTGCGCGCGATCTACACCGTCCCCGCAGCGACCTATCGTAAGAACATGAGCGAATTCACGGAGCTGCTCGAGATGGACGACTTCATGCGCACCCCCGTGCGTCAGCTTTCGCTCGGGCAACGCATGCGCGGCGACTTCGCCGCCGCGATGCTGCACGATCCCCGCATCGTCTATCTGGACGAACCCACGATCGGCCTCGACGTGGTCGCGAAGGAAGCGATCCGCACCTTCGTCGCGCGCGTGAACGCGGAGCGTAACACGACCATCATCTTAACGACGCACGATCTGGCCGACGTCGAGCGGCTGTGTAAGCGCATCGTGCTAATCGACGACGGCCGGCTCATCTACGACGGTTCGATCGAACGGATTAAAGACCAGTACGGCACCCACCGGACGCTGGTCGTCACGCTCAGCGAAGAAGCGCCGGCGATCGAGGTTCCGGGGGCCGACGTGGAAGCGCGTACGGGCGACGTCGTGCGCTTGCGCTTCGACCGTAAGCAGATTAGCGCCGATCAGCTGATCCGGCGCGTGACGGAACGGTATTGCGTCAGCGACGTTTCGATCGAAGAACCGGAGCTCGAGTCGATCATCCGCCGCATTTACGTCGAAGGCTATACCGTCACCGCATGAACGTCGCTACGCCCTACGTGGAGTTCGCTCGCAAATCGTT
The DNA here is from genome assembly GCA_964250245.1 of uncultured bacterium. Lineage (GTDB taxonomy): Bacteria > Vulcanimicrobiota > Vulcanimicrobiia > Vulcanimicrobiales > Vulcanimicrobiaceae > CAXTIY01. Next base: position 1,204 of record CAXUFI010000202.1, on the reverse strand, counting down.
CGCCCGCTCCGCGACGTACCGGTTCGAAGTCTTCACCGACATCGGTTCGTTTCTCTTGCGCGTCTATCTCCTGCGTTCGCTCTGGACGGCGCTCTACGCGCAGAACGCGGCGCCCTCAGGTCTGCCATTGCACGCGATCGTCACGTACTCCGCGGTCGCGCTGCTCATGTCGCTCGTGCTCGAAGTCGACGGCACGCGCCAGATACAGACGCGCGTGCGCGAAGGCTCCATCGCGACCGATCTCATGAAGCCGATCAGCTTACCGCTTTTCTTCTTCAGCGACGGCTTCGGCGAAACGGTCTTTCACGCGCTCACGATCCTGCCGTCACTCGCGCTCGCGCTGTTGCTCGTGCACGTGGACGTACCGTCCGCCGCGACGCTGCTCGTGTTCGGCGTCGCCTTCGGTCTGGGCTATCTCGTCAATTTCCTGATTAATTTTCTGATGAATTCGGTAGCGTTTTGGACGCTCGAGACGCAAGCGATTCAAATGTCGGTGCGCTGGGCGTCGGATCTGCTGAGCGGACAGATCCTGCCGCTCTCGCTCTTTCCCGGCGTCTTCGGGCGCATCGTCGAGAACACGCCGTTCGCGGCCATCTATTCCGTGCCGCTCGAGATCTACATCGGCCAGATCGGGCCGGCGCAGTACGCGTCGGCGCTGCTCACGCAACTCGCCTGGCTCTGCCTCTTCGCGGTCGCGGGAGTCTTCGTTTGGCGCTCGGCCGAACATCGCGTCGTCGTGCAGGGCGGCTAAGGAAGGAACCACGGTGCCGGAAGAAGTCGATCTCATCGTTATCGGGAGCGGACAGGGCGGCACGCCGCTCGCCGTCGCGTTCGCCAAGGCGGGCAAACGCGTCGTCCTGTTCGAACGCGGCCGGCTCGGCGGAACGTGCGTGAATTACGGCTGCACGCCGTCCAAGGCGTATCTCGCCGCGGCGCACGCCGCGGGTCGCGCGCGTGACGCGGGTCCGCTCGGCGTCCATACGGAGGTGCGCGTCGATCAGCGCGCGGTGATGGCGCGCGTGCGCAAGATTCGCGACGAGTGGCATGACGGCAGCGAGCAGAAAGTCGCGGTCTCCGGGATCGACCTCATCCGGGCCACCGGCGCGTTCAGCGGCGAACGGACGGTCGCGGGCGGCGGCCGCGAGGTGCGCGGCAAGCTCGTCGTCATCGAGTAACGAGAACAGTGGCACGCGGCGAAGTTCGT
>CAXUFI010000201.1:0-5223 GCA_964250245.1 uncultured bacterium | reverse complement strand
CCCAGCGGCGGCGTCGCGCGAATCGATCCGTATTCGAGCGCGAACGCCTTCGGAGATGCCTGCCCCGCCGGGTACGCGATTCGTAATCTGCGCGAAGCCGATCCCGTGCCGTATTACAAGTATTACAATCCCATCGGCCCCGGAGCCGCCGTCACGCGGTACCGCTACACGAACGCCTACGAAATCCAGAGTGCGAGCGGCCAGACGCTGTACGTGATGGATCGTCAATTTCAGCCCGGTAACGTGCCGCCGGACTGGTACGTCCGTCAATCGTTCTATCCCGGCTCGTCGCAATGGGATATGTACGAGATCGCCGGCGGCTGGGTGTCCGATGCGACGACGCGCGACAGCACGGGGCTCAATCAAACGTTTTACGGCGACCCCGGCGGTACGCCCGAACCGTACGACGGCTGGGTGGATTTCCCGGTCTCCTATTTTTCGCAGATCGCCGCGGAGCCGCATTGGGGGAGCACCTACGCGCCGATCGCCGGCGTCGATTGGCAGCAAGCGGGGCTGCCGTTTCCGACGCCGCCGCAGCCCGTCTCGCCGCAACCCGGCACGCAGACGACGTGGAAGCTGTTGCCCAAGTACGCGTTCGATTCGGGGAAAACGATGGCGACGCTCGTCCCGTACCATCAATCGCCGCCGCTGCCCGCGGACCCCGACCCGGACGACGGCCATCTCGAAGCGTGGTATTTCACGGTACCCTACGGTCCGACCCGGTGGGAAGTCTGGTCGGCCGCGCGCTGTCTCGCGACGTCTTGCAGATCGTACGTGACGAGCAGTTGTGCGACGCCGGGCGCCACGATGCAGTTCGGCTATCGGGGCCGCGCGTACACGTACTACCGTACGAACTGCGTCGATTGGGAGCGAGGCACGGCGCTGGTCGCCACGCCGTCGACCGTCCCGACGCTGCCGGTGCCGCAGGCGAACGCGCTTACGAACTTTACCTTCGCGGGCGATCCCGTCGCGACGACCGGCAGGCTGAGCGGCTGGACTCTCGGCGGCTCGCTCGCGCTCGCGCAATTGCAATCCAAATTCAGCGGTGACACGCGCGAGGGAAGATACGCGGGCGTCCGTTACGTTCGCATCGCGTGCGAGGCGGCGTGCTCGCCCGCTTCTTCACTCTCGCAAACGGTCGGCGTGCGCGGGAGCGGCCTCTATTCGTTCGGGGTCGAAGCGCGGACCGAGGCTTCGACCGGCTTCGTCGCGGTCTCGCTCACGCAGACGGACGCCGCGGGGAAAACGCTCGGGACCGCGGCGACGCTCGGCGTTCCCGTCGACTCGCTCGGCGACGGCTCGAATTGCGCGACCCTGCCGCGCATCGAGAATTGCGAATTGTACGTCGGGGAACGCGTGCCCGTCGAGTTGCGCGCGGGCGCGACCCGCTTGCGAATCACGATCGCGCCGCTCACCGCCGGCGTCGCCTACGACCTCACCGACGTATTTCTCAGCGAAGTGCGGCAGTAGCCGCGTTAACCGCCGTCCATCACTCGTAAATAGTGGCGGTCGAAGGCCGCGAGCAGACCCTCCTGATTCGCGTACGGCCCGGGCTGGTAGGAGCGCGAACCGACCCCGAGTTGCGTCAATTCGTTCACGCGCCAATCCTGACGGTTCGTCAGGTCCCAGAACTCGACCGCGTCGCTCGGGTCGAACCCGGGTGCGGCGGCGGTATCCGGATCGAAGAGCCAGGCGCAAACGACTTCCGTCCGGCCCGGCTCGAGCGGCGTGACGTAGTGCACCATGACGTAATCCGCGTGCAGGCTCAACAGCAGCGAGGGAAAGAGCGTGTAGTAGTACACGCGGTCCAGGTCGGCGCCGGCGACCGTGCCGAGCGGCGGCCGGGCGCTCGTGCCGCTCGTCGTCAGACGCGTACCCTGCCGCCGCAATTCGGAGTAGCCGCCGAGCACCGGGCCTTCGAGCAGATCGTTACGGCCGCTCTCGGAGGGCGAAAGCCGGTCGAGCTGCGGATGAACGAGCGGGCAATGGTAGCATTCCGAATAGTTCTGGAAGACCAGTTTCCAGTTGCAGGCCAGTTCGTAACGGATCTCGCGCACCGTGCGCAGCGAGCCGATGCGGTAGCGCTCGAAACGCGCGAGCAGCGGCGCGAGTTCCAGCGCGAACGGCTCGGGCTCGGGCGACAGATTCACGAAGACGAACCCGTCGAACGTCGCCGTCGCGACTTCGTGCAGCGGATACGCGCCGCGCGCGAACCCCGGGACGCTCTGCATGTTGCGAGCCGCGAGCAGCGAGCCGTCGAGCCCGTACGTCCAGGCGTGGTACGGGCAGGTGATCGACCCCGCGAAGTGGCCGGCGGCCGCGGTGCACAGCCGCGTTCCCCGGTGCCGGCAGACGTTGTAATACGCGCGTAGCGCGCCGGCTTCATCGCGGGTCACGATGATGCTTTCGCCCGCGACGCGAGCGAGCACGAAATCGCCGGGCCGCGCCAGCCGCTCCGCGCGCGTGACGCCGCACCAGGAGCGCGCGAAGATGCGCTCCGCTTCCCGCTCGTACACGTCCTCGCTGCAATAGCGCGCACGCTCGAGGGTGAGCGCGCCCGCGCCGACGGCGGCTTTCACGAACGTCTCCATGACGGCCCGTTCGGAAACGGCGGCCCAACTCCGTCTACGCGTGGCCGCCCTCGCCCCGGCTCAGGCGCCGTTCCAGCCGGTTCTGAGCGAGTCCGAGGACGACCGTCAGCGCCCAGTACCAGCCGGCCGCCACCATCAGCGCCTCGAAGAAGTGCTGGCGCGGCCGCCCGGCTTGCCGCGCCCGACCCATCAGTTCTTCGACCGCGATGGCGCTGGCGAGCGCCGTGTCCTTCTGCATCGCGATGAACTGATTGGCGACGTCGGGCAGCACGATCCGGAAGGCCTGCGGCAGCACGATCGCGCGCAGGGTTTGCGCGCGCGAAAGCCCGAGCGCGAAGGCCGCGTCGCTCTGCCCGCGCCCGACGGCTTGGATCCCGGCCCGGAACACTTCGCTCAGGTACGCGCCGTAGTTGAGCGCTAAAGCGATCGCCGCCGCTGCGAACGATGTGAACACGACGCCGAGCTGCGGCAGCGCTTGGTACGCGAATAAGAATTGCAAGAAGAGCGGCGTGCCGCGGATCAGCGACACGTAGAGTTCGGCGAAGCTCGCCAGCGGCGGGATGCGCGAGATGCGCGCGAGGGCCGCCGCGAAGCCCAGCGCCGTCGCCGCCGCGATCGCTACGAGCGAGAGTTCGATCGTGACGACCACGCCGCCGGAGATGAAGGCGAACCAGCGGCGCACGAAATCCCAATCGAGCGAGAGCGTGTGGACGGCGAAGGGACCCGCGGTGAACCCGATACCGCTGAAGAGCAGCGCCAAGAGCGCGACCCAAAGCACGAGCCACAGCCCCGTGAGCGCGGTCGTGCGGCTCACCGTCGCGTGGAAAGATCGGTACCGTAGTACCGCCCGGAGAGGCGCGTCAGCGTTCCGTCGCCGTGCATCGCCGCGAGCGCGCCGTCGACGGCCGCGAGCAGTGAGCCGTTGCGAACGCTCGAGGAGCGGTCCAGCGCGATCGCGATTTCCTCGTGGAAGACCGGCCGGCCGATCAGCTTGAGCGGCCGGCCCTGCGCGATCGCGGTGCGCAGCGTCGGCTCCGCGGAAAGGACCCCGTCGAGCCGCAAGCCGTCGCCGAGGGCGAGATCGGCGATCGCGTCCGCATCGGTGTCGTATGAGATCGGCTGCGTTTGCGGTGGCGGAATCGCGATGCGCTCGCCGACCAGCTGCAACGTTCCTCCGAAATACGACTCGTACGTCGTCGCGCGGCCGACGCCGACGCGTTTATCATCCAAGCCGGCGATGCGCGCCGTAACGCTGCGCGCGTGGACGGCGAAGGTCGCCGGCAAATAATAGTAGGGGCGCGAGAAGAGCAGTTCCGCTTCACGCGCGACGGTGATCGACATCGAACCGCAGTGCATGTCGTACCGGCCGCTCCACCGGCCCGCGGTGATGAGATCGAAGCTGACGTCGTCGAGGCGCGCTCGGACGCCGAGCCGGCGCGCGACCTCGCGCGCGACGTCGACGTCGAACCCCGTCCAGCTGCCGTCGGGGTTGCGGTAGCTTTGCGGGAGATAGTCGGCATCGCTCGCGACGTGAATATAGCCGCGGCGCCGGACGTCGGCGAGCAGATCGCCGTGAGGAGCGACGCTCGCGCCGCTCGGGCCGCGAGCGGCCTGCCCGCAGCTCGCGACCGTCAGCCCGAGGCCCAGAGCGAATCCATTGCGTCGCATCGCTCGCGTTACGAGTCGCCGCGCGCGCTGCTTTCCGCCACGATCTGTCCGTAATTGAGCAGCGAGACGAGCGATACGCCGCCGATCGCGTTCCCCAAAAACACCGGCGTGAGATAGCTGCCGAGATAGTGCGCGAACGAGAGCTGACCCGTGGCGACGAGGTACAGCACTTCGACCGAGCCCGCGACGATGTGCGAGAACGAGCCGAGGCCGACGACGTAGGTGACGATGATGATGACGAAGATGCGCGTCTGCTCGGCGGCCGGAAGGATCCAGACCATTAAGGCGATGAGCCAGCCCGCGATGAGGCCGCGCCACACGATCGCCCCGAACGCGGGCGACGCGGCTTCGTGACCGATCTCCGAGAACGTCCGGCGCACCTCGCTCGAGAACATCGGAAAATGCGAGACCGCGAACGCGAACAGGAACGCGCCCGCGAGATTCGCGAGCAGCACCACCGCCCACAAGCGCGCGACGCGGAGGAACGTCTTGAACTTCCTCGGATCGTCGAGCAACGGCAAAATAGCCGTCACCGTATTTTCCGTAAAGAGCTGCTGGCGGCCGAGGATGACGATGAGAAAGCCGAGGGAGTAGCCCGCGCTCGTGACGAGCGGCCGCCATTTCTCATCGGGCAGCAGCGTGCGGATGAGTCCCTCGCCGCCGAGCGACATGCCCATCGAGAGTCCGGCCGCGAGCCCCGAAGCGGCGAGCGAGAACACCGGCCGCGCCAGTTCCTGTTCGCCTTCGCGGCGGATCGTCTCGAAAACGACGGCGGCGCGCGGCGGGCTCCGCTGCGTGACCTCGCGTTCCTCCTCCCGGGAGAGATCGACCGTCGAGCCCGCCTTGCCCTCGGATACCGCCATGCAGCCCGCGTATACTACGCGTCGCGCGCGCCCGCCCGCCCGCCACGCGGGCGGAAGTTCGCGCCGCGCACGCCGCTGGAGCCGGGGGACCGGGGAAGGGG
>CAXUFI010000200.1:0-5234 GCA_964250245.1 uncultured bacterium | reverse complement strand
TTACGCCGTTTTCGCTCCGGGTTCAATCGACAACGGGCCCACCGCGGCGGCCGCTCCTCCCCAACAGGGTGCAGGCGCGGGCCGGCGCCGCGCGCTGCCGCCACCCGCATGCAATACCGGTGCGCGGCGCTGCGCGCAGCAGCGAGAGCGCCCCAGCGTATCATAGAGTTCCACAAGCGCAGTTGCGTTACGGATCACACCTTCGCACGGTGAAAACGGAAGACGTTTAGTGCCTTCTCGTTGCGACCGACGGACATGCAATGGGTGCTTGCATCGAGTGATGTCGCCGGCCGGCAAACGCCCCGCACGCGGCCGGGAAGCGGCACTGCGCTCCGTTAACGTTACGTTGCTGCCGCTCGCCATCGGGTGCGCCGCCGCGCTACCGCTCTTCGTCGCACGCGCGGCCGGTGGAGTACCGGCCTTTTGGATTGCGAACGCGATCTTGCTCGTGACGATCTTGCGAACGAAGTCGCGACTGCCTTGGGCCTACCTCGTGGCGGGTTTGCTCGGTAACGTCAGCGCCGAGTGCGCCGCCGGTTTCGGAGTCGAAGGCGTCGGCCTCGCGCTCTGCAACACGCTGGAAGTAGCCGTGGCGGCGGCGCTCGTCCGGCCGCGGCTCGAGGATGGCCGGGCGAGCGGCGGCCGGCTCGTCGAGATCTTGTTTTTGGCCGGCGCCGTCGCACCCGCGATCAGTGCCGGCCTCGCCACGCTCGTGATCCATCCGGCGCCCGCGCACGCCGGCGCCGTCTGGACGATCTGGTTCGTACGCAACGCCTTCGGAATGGCGCTACTCGTCCCGTTCGGGATCTCGCTCGAGCGGCACATGTTCGTTGCGATCTTCCGTCGCGAGCGGCTCGCGCAGACCTCGCTCGTGCTCGGTTCGCTTCTGGGAGTCGACTCGCTCGTCTTCGGGCAGGAGTCGTATCCCATTTTGTTCGTGATCTTTCCGGTATGCGCGATCGCTTCGTTCCGGCTCGGCATCGCCGGCGCCGCGCTCGCGGTCCTGTTGACGGCGCTCATCGCCGTTCCGGTAACGCTTTCGGGCCACGGCGTTCTGATGCTCGCACATACCGTTTCGCCGCTCGCGCGCTTCGATTTCCTGCAAATGTTTCTGGCGATCGCCGAGTGGATGGCGTTGCCGATCGCCGCCGTGTTACGCGACCGCGACGCGTTGCTCGTGCGATTGCAAGACCGCTGGCGGGCGCTCTCGCAGAGCCACGGCGATCTCGAGGAACGCAGCGCGCGCACGAGCGAGCTGATCGCGCTCCAAGAAGCGATCACGGCGGCCCTTCCCTCGAGTCAAGCCGTCATCGACGTCGTCTTGCATTTCGCGCAGAGTCAGACGCACGCCACGGGCGCCGTCGTGAGCCGCGTTTGCGGCGACGAGCTCCTCTACGAATTCGCCACGGGGAGCCTCGCGGCCGCGACCGGCATGCGGGTCACGGTTGCCGGTTCGCTCGCGGGCCTCAGCGTGCGCACGAATAAGGTGTTATCGTGCGGCGACGCCGAGACCGATGCGCGCGTCGACGGCGCAACGTGCCGGCTGTTGAACGCCCGCTCGCTGATCGTCGTTCCGATCGTGATCGACGGCACGGTGAGCGGCGTACTGACCGTCGCTTCGAATCTCGTTCACGCGTTCGCCGAGCACGATGTCCTCAATCTGCAGTTGACCGCGCGCCACCTATCGAGCGCGATGCGGGCGGCGACTTCGTACGAACGCATGGAGCTCGCGGAAGCCGAGGCGCAGGCCACGATCGATAATCTGACCGAAGCGATCGTCGTATTCGCGGCCGACGGCACGGTCTTGCGGCATAACGCCGCGGCGGAGCGCGTCTTAGGTTTGACGACGCGGCAAGTTCGGAGTTGGGCGAGCGACACGAAGGTCGTCGTCGACGTCGACGAACGCGAACTGGCGTGTGAAGAGCGGCCCGTCGAGCGTGCGCTGCGCACGGGAACGCCGCAACGCGACGTCGTGATGGGAATCGGCGCGCTCGGGGCCGGCCGGCGCTGGATCTCGATGTCCGTGGCGCTCGTCGCTTCGACCGCGGGCCCGCAAGCCGGGCGGTTAATTTTATCCGCGCGCGACGTCACGGCTCTGCAGCGTAGCGAACTCGAGCAGCGGGAATACGCGCGGCAACTGGGCTCGCTGCATCTCATCGCGAGCCAAACGACGGGTACCGGTAAGGAGCAGACGGAGGCCGCCCTGCGGCTGTGCCGTGAAGAACTCAAACTCGACTGGGGTTACCTCGGCGTGGTCGATACGCTTCGTTCGGAGCTCGTTCTCGACATAAGCGTCGGTGCGAAAGAGGAAGACGCACCGCAAGCCCGCGGTGCGCGGATCCCGCTCGAGCGGACGCTGATCGGGCGCGTCCTCGAGACGCCCGACGTCCTCGCCGTATCGGATCTGGCGCGCCTGCTGGAGCACGATTCTTCGATCGTTCTGAACGGGCGTTGGGGCGCGTATATCGCCGTGCCCATTCGGGTCGCAGGTGCCGTTTACGGCGCGATGGGCTTCACGGGCCGCCTCGCACGTCCGGACGGCTTCCTCGCGTCCGAACGCGATTTCGTCCGCATCACGGCCGAGCTCATCGGCTCTTCGATCGAACGGCGCTTGCAACGGGAGCGCTTGGATGCGCTCGCCCACCGCGATACGTTGACGGGTCTACCGAACCGGCTCGTCTTCGACGATCGGCTTCACCAAACGGTGCTCTTTTCGAAACGCTACGGCGAACGCTTCGCGATTCTCTACATCGACCTCGACGGTTTAAAGGCCGTCAACGATACGTACGGACACGGTACCGGCGACGCTGTGCTACGGACGGTGGCGCGGCGTCTCGAAACCGTCGTACGCGACAGCGACACGGTCGCGCGAATCGGCGGCGACGAGTTCCTCATTCTCACGCCCAAGATCGACAGCCTCAACGATGCGAGCGAGCTCGCTTGGCGAGTGGTTACGGAGATGCGCCTGCCGATGACGGTCGGCGGACTCGACCATACGCTCAGCGCGAGCGTCGGCGCGAGCGTGTTCCCCGAAGACGGCGACGATGCCGAGACGATCGTTAAAAGCGCCGATGCGGCGCTCTATCGCGCGAAACTCGCGGGTAAGAACGCCGTCGCCCTGGCGCGAGAAGCGGTGCTGCTGGGTTAGAACGTGCACGACGATGCGACGCGCCGTACGTTCCGGCCGAACGGGATGCCGATGCGCAGCGCTACGCTGAGCGGCTGACCGTAACGATCGATATTCGCAAGATACGTCTGGTGGGTGAGATTGTCGCCGGCGAGCGAGAACGTGGCGCCCGAGGGCGTCGTCGCGCGGACGGTAGCGCCGAAGAGCAACGCGGCGCCGAGCGGTTCGGTATTGAGATCGTCGTAATAGGTCTGTCCGATATACGAGCCGTCGACGGAGTACGATAGCGGTCCGCGCGTGCCGCCGTCGATGCCGAGCGTCGCCGTTTCGAGCGGCACGAGCGTCAAGGCCTTGCCGATCTCGGTCGCGGGCCCGGCGGTAACGCGGGGATTCTGGGCCGTGCCGGAGAGGCGTAAACGCGTGCAGGCGCCGACCGGCTGGGCGTAGGTTAACGTCTCGCCGTTGGTCTGTGTCTTATCGACGTTCTCGCGAATCATGCGCGGCGGATTCGCGCCGGCGACGGTTCGAAAGGCGATGGCGTCGCTGACCAGCGTCTGCGTGACGTCGAACGCGAGTCGCCCGGTTCCCAAGAGAACGTCGAGGCCGGCGTCGTCCGTGCGGCTGCGTTCGGGTACGAGTTCGGGATTGGGCGACATCACCGTTTGGCCGACGTTGAAGCCGCGTACGAGCTCGTTGAGGTACGGCGCGCGGAAACCGCCGCCGCTCGAGAGCCGTAGCGCGACGCGCGGCGTGAGATCGTAACGTAGCGCGGCGCGCGGCGAGATCGCTCCCACGTCGTGGCCGGCGACGGCGTGCGGCGTAACGGCGCCCATAACCGTCGTCGTATACGCGAGGTCGTCGTAGCGCCCGCGGTCGGCGCGAGCGCCGAGGAGAAACTCGGTGCGCGGCGCGTGAAACGTCGCCTGCACCCCGATACCCTGCGCGAGTTCGACGCCCGTGCCGAGCGCTTGTAACGCGCCGGAGGGACCGTACTGTTCGCTGCGGCCGTCGACGCGCCGCTGGTCGAGGAGAAGCTGGAGCTCGGTCGTCCCCGGCGTCGCCGCGAGCGAGGCGTAGAAGCCGTTCTCGTCGCTCGGGACGTGTTGCCGGTAGCGCGGGGCGCCCGGGTCCGTCGGGTACAGATCGCTGTTATTATAAACCGTCGTGTCGCGCACGTAGTACGCGAAGCGCGCGAGCGCAGGACCGACGCGGTCGGTAGCGGCGACGTCCTCCTGGCGCAGATTACGCTCGAAGGTGTAATTCGTACGGCCTTCGTCCTGCTGGTCCGACGATGCGAGCAAGGCGCCGTCGAGCGTCGCGCGGCCGTCGTCGTACCGCAGGCGCACGGCGCTGGTGCCGCTCGACGACATCGCGAGATGATCGTTCGAGGCGGCGTAATCCGGGGGCAGGTCGGCGTACGCGAATTGCGTGGCCACGGTCGACACCGACGCGGCCGCGTGCGGCCCGAGCGGCGTGCGGGCGAGCAGCGCGTTATCGGCCTGCTGATCCGAGCCCGCTCCGAACTGCAAGCGCCCGTCCGGGTCCAAGCCGCTACCCGTGCGCGGGCCGAACGTCGTCAGCGCGAGCACGCCGCCCACGGCGCCCGAGCCGTACAGGGCGGAGCCGGCCCCGCGCAAGAGTTCCGCGCGCTCGACGACGTCGGTCGGGTACGCTTGCCAATCGATCTGGCCGCCAAAGCCGTCCTGCGCCGGGAACCCGTCGACCAGCACGACGCCGCGATCGGTCCCGGCGCCGGAGAAAGAGGCGCGCAATAAACCGTAATTCGTGAACGCGCTACTGCTGCGGGAGCGGTCGAACCCCGGGAGCTGGCGCAGGAGCCGGTCCGTCGTCGTGCCGGGCGTGAGCGCGATCGTGGCGGCATCGAGCGTCGAGGTCGCGAGCGGGTTCTCATGGACGTTCTTCGCCGACCCGGTGGCGACCGTCACTTGGCCGACGATGGGGAGTTGCCGTTCCAGCGTGATCTGCGCGGCCGCGCCTGCGCCGAGCACGACGTGCCGGGGGCGAAACCCCGGCTTCGCGATGTCGGCGGCCACGGGCACGAAGCCGGCGGGGGCGGTCGCCGAACTGTCCGCCGCCGTGGTCTCAC
>CAXUFI010000199.1:0-5264 GCA_964250245.1 uncultured bacterium | reverse complement strand
GGGCAGGGCCGCGGCGAATTGGACGTCGTGCACGAAGGGTCCGCCGAGCAAGATCGCGGCCGCCGGCAGCATCACGATGAACGACGGCGACCGCAAGACGCCGGCGACGTAGCGGCCGAGCGCTATCCCGGCGACCGCCGTCGCGAGGTACGAGAGCGTGCCGAGCGCGAGCGCCGCCCCGTCGGGTAACCGCAGCACGTGCAGTGCCGCGGAGAGACTGAATTGATCGGCCGCGACGAGTTCGCTGCGCGCTTGCGCGGGCAGGTAATTCGTGAAATAAGCGACGTTCTGCGCGAAACCGGTCGTGGCGAGAGCGACCGCGGTGAGAACGGCGGCGATCGCCAACAACGTCGCGCGGCAGCGCGGTAAGAAGAGGAACATCGCCACGCAAGCCGGAGCGCCGATGTGCGGCTCGACGAGCATGACGGCCGCCGCACAAGCGGCGAGCACATGGCGGCGGCGTTCGATGAGATAAGCCGCTACGCAGAGCGCCGCGACGGCGACCGGCGGCAATTGCCCGAACGTGAGGTTGAGTATTCCGTCGACCGGAACGAGGACGAGGAGGACGAAGGGGGCCGGAAAGCCGGTAAGCCGGGTGAGGGCGGCGGTGGCGATCGCGATCGCGGCCAGCAGAACGCCGAACCAGACGATCTTCGCGACGCCGTACGGCAGCCGCGCGAGGAGAGCGAAGAACGCAACGTCGTAGCCAGGCAACGGCGCGGGCGTGACCGCACCCGCGCGCTGCGCGAGCTCCGGCGATACATCGTTCTCGCACGCTCGTCTGGGTTCGACGAGATACGGGTTTTTATCGACCGCGGCCGCGGCGCCGCCGCAGTAGAACGCTGCGAAATCGCCGCCGAGGCCACCGAACGCGGTGCCCGGCGAGACGAGCCGCTGCGGCGCCGCCGCCAGTGTAAGGAACGCGAACGCGAAGAGCAGGGCTCTACGCATCGTGTCCGGCGTCGAGCACTGGCACGTGATCCTCTTCAACGTCGTAATACGCAAAGCTCTTACCGCCCACGCGCACGGGCGTCCGGTTCATGACGACGCCGATCACGGACTTCGCTTTCGCGGTCGTCAGACGGTAGAGCGCCCGCCGGACTTGCTTGACTTCGGTCTCACCCGAAGAAAAGACCAGGACCGTACCGTCGGTTTTGCTCGCGATCACCGCGCCGTCGAACACGACGTTGACCGCCGGGCCGTCGACGACGACGAGCGAGTACGTTCGGCGCGCGTCTTCGAGCAGTCGCTCGAAACGTTCGGATTGCAACAGCTTAATCGGGTTGGGGCTCGCGGCGCCGCTCGTGATCACGTCGAGGCCGCTCGCCGGCGACCTACGGATGACGTCTTCCAATTTGGAAGCGCCGATTAAGATCTCGGAGAGCCCCTTGTGCTTGGAGACGTTCAAGCGCTTATGTAGCGTCGGGCGGCGCATGTCGGCGTCGATTAAGAGCACGCGCGGGCGGATCTCGGCGAGCGCGACGGCCGCGTTGAAGGCCACCGTCGACTTCCCTTCACCGGGCAGCGGGCTCGTGATCGCGACCGATCGCAACGGCTCGTCGCTCGCATAATTGAGCGACGCGACGAGTTGCAAGAACGACTCCACGAAGACGCGTTGTTTACGAACCGAATCGTTGCGAGCGTTCGGCGGCAGCAAGCTGCCCGGCGGCAGCGTGTATTCGGCCGCCGAGGGAGCGCCGTCGGCGATCGCGAGATCGTGCGAGCGGCGGGCGCCGAGCAGCGATACGAGGCGCGCCCCGAGCGCGCGCGGCTTCGCCGGTAAAGCTCGCCCGTGAACCGGTATCTCGGTCACGGGTGAGCTCGGGCCGAGACGCGGAATGCCCGCGAGGACCGGCAGCCCGAAGAGCGACGCGACGTCGCTCTCGTCTTTAATCGTCCGGTCGAAGAGTTCGCCCGCATAGACGGTCGTCGCGGCGACGATCAACCCGAGCACGAGCGCGAGCGCGAAGTTCAATAGGAGGACGGGCGACTTGGCCGCGAACTCCGGCCGCGCGGGATCGATGAGCGAAACGCCGCTGACCGTCGTCGTTTTGGCGACGGTCGCTTCGGCATACTTCCGCTTCATTTCGTTGTAGACGTCTTCCGCGAGCTTGGCCCGGCTTTTGAGCTGCGCGATGCGGTACGTTTGGCGCGGCAGGCGCGCGAGGCTCGGCGAAATCGCGGCCCGCTCGCCCTGCAGTTCGGCGATGCGCGCGGTGGCGGCTTTGATGGTCGTTTGATAACCGGCGGCGACCTCGCGAATCTGCTGGTACACGGGGTTGACGCCGGTGCTGCGCCCCGAGACGACCATGGCATCCGTGTGCGCGATCTGCCGGTTCACTTCGTTGAGCTGGGCTTTGAGGCTGAGCACGCTCGGGTGCAGCGCGGTGTACTGACGCTCGAGCGTTTGCAATTGCACTTGGTCCTGCGACCGCTGCGCGAGCAGTTGCGCCATCACGGGATTGGGTGCGACGCTCGCGCCGCTCGAGATCGACTCGGGCAGACTCGCGAGCTGCGAATCGACGTCGGCGAGTTTCGCGCGAGCTTCGCTCGCATCCAGGCGCGCGGTCGCGAGTTGCGAGTCGATCGAGACCGCTTGCGTCAGCAACGACTGCTTCTGCAGGTCGGCGTCGGGGATGTGTAATTGCGACTCGAGCGCCGCAACCTGCCCTTGCGCGAGCCGCATGTTCTGCTCGGCTTTGGGCAGCTCGACGGAGAGGTCGGCGAGGGCGCTGTCGGCCTCGGAGCCGACGATCGTGCGTTCGCGCCGCACGAAAACGCGGGCGAAGTCGTTGGTGATCGCCGCCGACTCGCCGGGCGTGCGCGCGCTCGCCGAGACGGCCATGATCGAGGTATTCGTGACGGGCTTAACGCTGATCTCGTGCAACAGCGCTTTCGGCGTCGTGGAAAGTTTTAGATCGGCTATGACTTGCTGCGCGATCGGGACCTCTTGTAAGATCTCGGCGAACGTCTCGGCGGACTGCTGGCCGCTCATCTGCAGGAGCGCGTTGAGCATCGGCAGTGCGGTGCCGGCATCCGTGCCGACGCGCGCCGCATCGGAGGAACTCCCGATTAACAGTTTGGCCGTCGTCGTATACGTCTTGGGCAGCAGCAGCGTGACGGATACGACGAGTAACGCGACGATGCCGAACACCGCCGCGAATAGCCTCCAGCGCCGCACGACGGGCTGAAAATAACGAAAGAGATCTCGCTCTTCGTCGACCGTTTGACTCCAGGGCGTTCCGCCGGGGAGCGCCGTCGCTCCGGGGAGCTCGTTATTCATCGTGCCCGGCGGCTATGCGACGGCGCCCGGAACGAGATCGTAACGCTCTCATGCATCGTGAATACGCTTTCGCGACCGGCCGTAGCATCATTCTCCAATACCATAAGCACGGCGGACGGGTTACGTTAAGATTTCGTTGCGCGACGTCGCGCCGCATCGTCGTTAGCGCACGTTACGCGGCCGCCGCTTTACTGTCGTGAGCCCTTCTACCTACGACCGTTAGGGACACGGTGCAAAGGTCACTTACAGGCAAACCGTTCGCCCTGCTAGGATTTTTTTTCGACGTCTATTCGTGCGCGCAATGAAAGCGTGGGCAACGTGCCGAGCATCCCACCGAAGGCGAGTATCGCGGCCGAGTCGTTGGCGACGACCGTTCGACCGCAGCGAAAACCCGAACGGTACTCAACCTTTTGGGTCGCCGTGCTGCTGCTGTGCGATCTCGCGATGTTCACCATCGCCACGGCCTGTGCGATCCTGCTCGTCCACGCCAATTACGGCAAGCTCGTGCATTGGGAGCCGCCGATCGTGTCCGCGGCGATCGTCATCGCCTTTCAACTGCTCATTTTCGAGCGGCTCGGACTCTACAAACGTTCGATCGCGCTTTCGTTGCGCGACGAACTCTATTATACGACCGCCGCCGTAACGCTCGGCGCGGCGCCGTTACTGGCCTTGTTCACACTGCTCCCGCAACTCTCGTCGTCGCGCATGATCATCTTCACGTCCCTAACGTTTTCCACGATCGCCGTCGGCATCAGCCGCGCGACGATCCGCGAGCTGCGCGGCGTCTCGCAACGGCGGCGCCCGCGGCGCGTCGCGATCGTCGGCCGGCGCGACAATATCGACGTCGCGGCCGACTCGTTGAATTTGGGTGAGGGTTCGAACGTCATGCGCCTCGCGGTCGAAAGCATGGACGCCGCCTTGGCCGTCGTCGCGTCTCCCTCGGAGACCGCCTGTAACCGGCTCTCTTGGTTCGCCGCGGCGCGTTCCTGGGACTGCGATTTGCTGCTCCTGACCGAAACGGTGCCGCCGCGCTTCCTGCCGACGCTCCTGAGCATCGCGGCCCGGCACCGCATAAAGATCGCCTTCGCTCCACCCCGCTTTCGCGTCGACGCGTTCTCGGTGCGGTTGGAGACGATCGGCCAACAGGCGCTCATCGTGCCCGTGCAATTGCGCGCGTGCGCGCCGTCGGCGCAACTCCTCAAGCGCATCGCCGATACGCTCGTCGGCTCGGCGCTGCTCGTACTCGCCGCGCCCGTCATGATCGCGTGCGCGCTCGCGATCCGGCTCGAATCCCCCGGCCCGATTTTTTATCGGCAAGAGCGCGTGGGCCTACATGGCAGAGTTTTCGAAATCGTTAAGTTCCGTTCGATGCGCGAAGGCGCGGAAAGCGCGAGCGGCCCGGTCTGGGCGGCGCACGGCGACGCGCGCATCACCCGCGTGGGGCGGATCGCGCGCCGCTTCAGCATCGACGAATTGCCGCAGCTCTTCAACGTTCTCAAAGGAGATATGTCGCTCGTCGGGCCGCGGCCGGAGCGGCCGGTGTTCGTGCGGGAGTTCGAAGCGACGATACCGCGTTACAACGAGCGTCACTTCGTCCGGCCGGGGATAACGGGTTGGTCGCAGGTGAATTTGAAGCGCGCTCTGACGCCCGCCCAGGCCGCCGCGAAGTTAAGTTACGACCTCTTTTACCTCGAGCAGTGGTCGCCGTTTCTCGACCTGTACATCTTTACGAAGACGGCGTGCGAATTTCTCTTCCATCGCGCGGCCTAGAGCGGGCCGCCGGGAGCCGGTTTCGCGAGCCGGTGAAGTAACGCGGCCGTCTCGCGCATGATTTTCGCCCGGTCGTAGCGAGCCAGCACGAACGCTTTGCCGGTCCGGGCATAGCCGGCGAGTCGCTCCGGTTGCGCGGCCAACTCCAGCAAGGCCGCGGCGAGCGCCGCGCCGTCGCCGGGCGCGACGACGACGCCGCCGCCCGAACGCG
>CAXUFI010000198.1:0-5265 GCA_964250245.1 uncultured bacterium | reverse complement strand
GCCCGGGCAGAGCCGCCGAGCGCGCGTACGCGCGGGCGCTCCGGCCGTTCGATCGCAACGCGCGGGAAGCGCGGCGCCTGCGCTTCGGGTTCGACCTCGTCATCGACGCGATGGCCCGCCGCGCGCTGACCCGGCCGGCGCTCGCGCATCATCTCAGCTCGACCGGGTTCTTCATGAAGGAGAGCTTGCCGGCGTTCCTCTGGGGAATCGCGCGGCATTGGTAGTACAAGTCACGCCGTGAAGGCGTCGGAACCGTTATCGTAGGCTCGGGGGAAAACGTCTGTGGCGCTCATCAATCGGCTGGCCAAACTCATCGTCGATCCGGCCTTCCGCAATCCGGGCCTGATGAAGGTCATCTTCGCGATCGACGACGTGACGGGAGTCGACCTCGTGAAGACGCTCGCGCCGTTCAAACTCATGCCGGCTTCGGCCGAACTGTTCCAACGGTGTTTCGCGCACTTCGTCTCGGGCGAAGAGATTTCGCTCGCTTGTGCAACCGAACTCGCGACGATCGCGCCCGATGCGGTCTCGGCGAAATATCTGCTCGTGCAAGCCGGCGAAGAAAAAACGCACCTCGACCATTTCCGCACCAAGCTCGACCAGTTCGGCCTGGGGGAAGAACGGCTCTCGCGCTTCGTCGCTCCGAATTTTAAGAAGTTCGGCGAGGCGATCGAGAAGCGCGTGGCCGCGGGCGATTACGTCGGGGCGCTCGTCGGGAACAACGTCGTCGTCGAAGGGCTCGCGATCTGTCTGCTCGAGATGGGTTGCAAGGATCTGCGCGCGAACTCGGACGAGGTCGCGAAGTTCCTCGATTTCGTACTCGAGGACGAACGCCACCACGTGCGCTTCGGCGAGCGCCGGTTAAAATTCTGGAACGAACGCGGCCTCGTGCGCGAACGGGACGTCGCCGATTTTTACGGCGAGATGTGGTCGTACGTCGAAGGCGCGATCGCGGAGATTCCGGACGTCATCGATTCGATGGGCCTGCAACCCGAAGAGCTGCTCGCAACCACCAAGGCCTTCTTCGAAGCGCGCTTCGCCGCGGCCGGCTTGACGGTCGCCGCTTAACGAAGGTATTGCGGCTCAGGCTAACGCGGACAATCGGACGTAGTCCGGCTCGGTATCCGCACCTCGCTCGCGCACGTCGAGCCGGCAAGTCCACCACCGGCGACGCCGGTGACCCTTCGGGCACCGCGTACATTTCCGCCCGGCGTTTCTTCAGCGTTCGCGGCGCGATGCGCAAGAGTTCGGCAATCCGCCGGTCGCTCTCGCCCTCGAGCGCGAAGCGCGGAAGATGTCGTTTATCTGCGTTAAACGAAAAGACCGCCTGGCGTAAAACGAAGGAACAGCGTGTTCACCGTTAGATTGCCCGGATGGCGTTCCGTCTGAGCGCTGCTCATGATCACAACGGACGTTTCGCTCGAGCGGGCAATCGAGGAGCCGGCGCGATTGTGTCGGCGCGTATTCGACGAGCTGCAGCTTGAGGTCCGTGGCGAACTCCGGCGGCACGCCGAACGATTGGTGAGCGATTGCTTGCAGACGGCAGCTTTTCGCGCGCGCGCCGCTTAACGGCTATCGATTGCGGGCCCGGGCCCGCTACTGCCGGCCGCGGCGAGCCGCCGCAAAGACGGCGGAAAGTTCAATCGCAGCATCGGGATAGGCCGCCGGTGCGAGCGTTTCATTCGAGCCGACGAGTGTGGGCGAGTCGGCGGCCGCAGGCAAATAGCGCTCGACGAGCTCGTGCTGCAAATCGACGACCCAATATTCGCTCACCGCGGAATAAAGCGCACGTTTGCCCGTACGGTCGTACTCGAGCGACGTATCGGAAACCTCGACGACCAGGTCCGCCGAGAGCGGCGAAATGGGCGCGTCGCGCGGTGTGACGAGCACGTCCGGCATCGGGCCGTTGTGCTCATCTACTCGAAGCGTAGGTTCGGCGCCGACGCGATAGCGGCCGCGGCCCGCAAGCACGAGCTGCTCGATAATCTCACTTTGCGCGAGAAAATGCGCGTCACCCTTGGGACTCACCTCGTAAACGATCCCATCGACGAGCGCGGTCCGCTGCGGAAAAACGCCAAGCTCGCCCAGACGCATGAATGTCGCAACATCGATCCGATGCGGCGTCGCGTCCGCCGGCGCTCGTGCAGGGATGGGCGATGCCATAATCGAGGTGATTCGCCGACCGCCAAGGTCCGCCTTTGCCCGCGCCCGTTGAGGGCCATGTCCGTCCGCTGACTAAACTTTTGTCACACAGGCGAACCGGTCGGGCTACGTTGCGCGCCTTTCACCTCCGCAGACATGCACGCTCGTATGCGAGAGAAGTAAGAGCTCCATGTGCGAGCCCCGGCAGCATTCGGAGCGGTTCGGTGGTTACGTACGTTTAAGCGCGACACGCGTCGGCCGGTCGGCCACCGGTACGTCGATAAGTTTTCGCGACGATCCCGAGATTCCGTATAGCGCCGACGTGGTGTTCGGGTACGTTTAGCCGAGCGCGCACGGGTCGCGGAGGTAGCGCGCACGCCGCGTCGATTCCGGCGGCGGAGCGCGTTCCCGCGTCGCGCCCATCCGTTCCCTATGCGTACAACAGAAACCGTTCGCGCAACGCTTCGAAGTTGCGTGTGGCCGGCTCCCAAGCTTTGAGGATGGCATCGGCGTCGAGCCCGTCTTCGAGCCCGCGGCGCAGCGTGTCCGTTCCCCAGTCCTTATCTAAGCCCGCGGCATCGCGCACCGTCACGGTCGCCGGGCTGATGCGGCGCACGGCGACGAGGAGCTCGACGGCGGTTCGAACCGCGCGAAACGCCGGCGGGTCCGTCACGACGAGCTCGACCCCGGTCAACGTCTTACCCTGCCAGAAGCCGGCGATCGGCGCCCAGGCGGCCGGCCGGAAATAGACGCCGGGCAAGTTGCGCGCGTTGAGGCCGTTTGCCAGGCGGGCGCCGTCGAGTTTGTAGGCACCGGCGTACTTAAATGGTTTCGTATAGCCCGTGCCGTTGTTGATGCCGGCGGAATCGATCAAGCCCGTCGCGGGATAGACGAGCGCCGTCTGCCATTCGGGTATGTTGGGCGACGTCTGCACCCATTGCAGGCCGGTGTCGGGCCAGAGCATCGCGCGCGTGTAGTCTTTCATGGCGATGACGCGCAGCGAGCAGCCGATGTCGAAGTGATCGTTAAAGAGCGCGGCGAGCTCGCCGACGGTCATGCCGTGCCGTACCGGGATCGCGTAGAGTCCGATGAAGGACGAGAAGCGCAGATCGAGCACCGGGCCTTCGACGACCGCGCCGCCGATCGGGTTCGGCCGGTCGAGCACCCACACGCTCTTGCCGTACGTTTTCGCCGCCTGCATCACGTAGGCGAGCGTCGAGATGTACGTATAGGCGCGGTCGCCGACGTCCTGAATGTCGTAGAGCAGGACGTCGACTTCCTCGAGCATCGCGCCCGTCGGATGACGCGTCGCGCCGTATAAGCTGTAGACGGGTAAGCCGCTGCGTTCGTCGACGTACGATTTGACGTAACCGCCGGCAGGCTGGTCGCCACGCAAACCGTGTTCGGGAGAGTAGATCGCCTTGAGCGCGATGTGCGGGTTACGCCGCATGCCGTCGACGATCGTTTCGAGCCGCGACGTAACGCCGGTCTGGTTCGTAACGACCCCGACCGGGCGACCGCTCAGCTCCCGCCACGTTTCGTTCAAGAATACTTCATCGCCGAGCGTGATGTTGGCCGCCGGCAACGGCGCGCAGGCTACGCGGCCCGGCGCGATTGCGAGCGCCGTCACTCCGGCACCGGCGAGGCGCGCGAACGCGCTGCGGCGCATCAGACCGCTGCGGTCCGTCCGGCTTGCTCCGCCACGACTCGCGCGATCGCCGACCAGTCTTCATGTTCGTGACCCGTGGCGAGCGCCGCAAGAAAACGGTCGCGGATGACGCTCGCGAACGGCAGCGGCATCGCGAGTTTATCGGCCGCCGCCAAGAGCAGACGATTATCTTTAAGCCCGAGCGGTAAGGCGAAACCCGGCGGCGAGAAGCGTTCGTTCACGATCATGTCGCCGTACGTCTTATAGACGGGCGCGTTGAAAAGCGTCCCCGTCAGTACCTCCAGCATCAGCGCGGGTTCGACGCCGCCTTTACCGACGAGCGTCAGCGCTTCCGCGAGGCTCTCGATGACGCAGGTGATGAGGAAATTTCCCGAGAGCTTGACGAGGTTCGCTTGCGCGGGCGCCTCACCGAGATAGAACACCTTTTGTCCGAGCGTCTCCAGCAGCGGCAGAGCCCGATCGTACGCGGGCGCGGCACCGGCGGCGACGACGAACAGTTTGGCGGCCGCCGCTGCTTCGGGCCGGCCGAACACGGGCGCCGCCAGATAGTGCTGACCGCGTTCCTCGTGGGCCGCCGCGAGCCGTTCCGCGAGCGCCACGCCGATCGTACTCAGCGAGATGTGCAGGCCGCCCGGCGGCAAGCCGGCCGCGATCCCGGCGGGACCGAAGACGGTCGCCTCGAGCGCGGCGTCGTCGGCGAGCATCGTCAGAACGGTTCCGGTCGCCGCCGCGGCGCCGGGCGTATCGGCGATGGTGCCGCCCTCGCGCGCGAAGGCTTCGGCCCGTTCGCGGGTCCGGTTATGTACCGCCACCGCGTAGCCGGCTTTCACGAGGTTGCGCGCCATGCCGCTCCCCATGGCGCCGAGTCCGACGAAACCGATTGCTGATTCGGGCATGACCGTTCTCCTTGCGTCAGGCGAACTCGGGTTGCGTACCGGCCGGTATGAGATCGGCGGCCGCCGCGAGTTCGAAGAGATTGGCGATCGCCGCGATACCGTCGTCGCCGAGATCGACCGAATAGTCGTTTACGTAGAGGGCGATGTGCGCGCGCATCACGTCCTCGTTCATTTCGAAGGCGTGCTCGCGAACGTACGGCGCGACGGCGGCGTCGTTCGCGCGCGCGAACGCGAGGCTCGCGCGGATCGTCTCGTCGATACGGCGAGCATCGTCCGCGGCGAGGTCGCGGCGCGCGAGAATCGCGCCGAGCGGGATGGGGTTGCCCGTTTCGCGTTCCCACCACGCGCCGAGGTCCTCGACGCAGACGAGTCCCGACGCTTGGTACGTGAACCGCGACTCGTGAATGATGAGGCCCGCGTCGACGTCGCCCGCGGCGACCGCGGCCACGATCCGGTCGAAGCGCATCGGCACGACCGTCATCGGGCGCCGGACGGCGAGGCGCAGCAAGAGGTACGCGGTCGTCATCGTGCCGGGGATCGCGATGCGCGCGTCCGGCG
>CAXUFI010000197.1:0-5268 GCA_964250245.1 uncultured bacterium | reverse complement strand
ACGGGGCGGTCGCCGGCGCCGCGCTCGCGCCGGTCGCGCACATACCGAACGCACACGCGACGATCAGCACGCCGCCGGGGTGCATCGTTGTGAGCGCCGTCACCCGTTTCCCGGACGCACCGCTAAATCTCATGCGGCATCGAACCGAACGTGACCGTATGCGAAAGGTTAGCTTCGCTACGTTGATTGTGCTAGCGAGCATCGCGAGCACAGCTCGCCTCGCCGCAGCGGACACCGCTGCCGGCACGTACTTAGCCGCGGATCCCGACTTCGTACAATACATTAACGTCAGCGTTTCCGGTAACGTCGCGAGCGGTTTTCTCGAGGTCATTCACTATGACGAGAAGGCTGGGGGAGCGCTCGATCGCAGACAAATCGCGTTGACGGGTCTCGTTGAGGGCCATCTGCTCGTCTTCGGTCCGTGGATCGTCGATTCGTCTCCGGAACGGCTCGTCATTACGTACCCGACGCAAACGGGCACCCTGCGCGAAGCGCGTTTCGAACGGTCCGACCGAACGCAGGTCAACGCCGCCGTAACCGCGCTCGGCGAGCGCGCGCAACGGGCGCAAGTGACGAGCCGTAGCGACGACGCCCGGCGCGAGATCACGGGAGCGCTCGCGCAAGCCGCGGCGAACGCGCTCGGCCTCGCGCAGCTTCAACTCGCCCGCGAAGCGTCGATCGCCAAAGGGCTTGCGGCGAAGCAACAGCTCGACGCCATCGCGGCGGAAGCCAAGGCCAAACACGTCCAGGCGGACGCGGCCGTCGCAATCGCAAAAGATGCCGCCGGCCTTCGCGCCGCGGCGCAGCAAGTTCAATCCGCCATGTACGCCGACGTCGCTACCGGGCGCGCACAGGCGTATCTAACGCAGACGCAGGCCGACGTCCTCACCGTAACCGACGATCTCGCGGTGCTCAAGGCGCATAGCGCTGCGTTGCAAACCCGGATCGTCTACTTACGCGGCGTGATCGCGCAGCAATATGCGTTCGAAGCGAACGCGGCTCGCGGCAACATGAAACGCGAGTTCAAGAACTTCTCGTTCGCGCACAGTCTCGGAATCATCCTCGATCTTTAGCGCCTTCAAGTCGACGTCGGAAACTGCAGCGACACGCTCGCCGCGGCGGCGCCGGCAACGTCGGGCCAGCGGCTCGTAACGACTTTTCCGCGCGTGTAAAATCGTACACCCTCGGCGCCGTGCACGTGATGGTCGCCGAATAACGATGACTTCCAACCGCCGAACGAATAAAACGCCATCGGTACCGGGATCGGAACGTTCACGCCGACCATACCCGCTTCGATTTCCCGCATGAAGCGCCGCGCCGTGCGGCCGTTTGCGGTGAAGATGGCGGAACCGTTGCCGTACGGGTTGGCGTTGACGAGGGCGAGTGCCTCATCGAGCGTCGCGACGCGGACCACCACGAGGATCGGGCCGAACATCTCGTCCGTGTAGATCTCCATCGCGGTCGACACGCGATCGAAGAGTGTCGGTCCGACGTAGAAGCCGCGCTCGTAACCCGGGACCGAACACGTGCGCCCATCGACGACGAGGGTCGCACCCGCGCTCGCCCCGCGCGAGATATAGCCGATGAGCCGCTCGCGCGCGGCGGCGGTGACGACGGGGCCCATGTCGGAGCGTTCGTCCGAGCCCGGCCCGACCGTGAGTGCCGCCGCCCTGCGCTTGAGGCGCTCGACTAAGGGGTCCGCGGCGTTGCCGACCGCGACGACGGCCGAGATCGCCATGCAGCGTTCGCCCGCCGAGCCGTACGCGGCCGCCGTGATGTTGTCCGCCGCGAAATCGAGATCGGCGTCGGGCATCACGACCGCATGATTCTTCGCGCCGCCGAGCGCTTGGACGCGTTTGCCGTTACCGGTCCCGCGCTCGTACACGTAGCGCGCGATCGGCGTCGAACCGACGAAGGAAACCGCGGCGACCGCGGGATGATCGAGGATCGCGTCCACGGCGGTTTTGTCACCGTGCACGACGTTGAACACGCCGGCGGGCAGACCGGCCTGCGCGTAGAGTTCCGCGACGAAGTTCGAAGCCGACGGATCGCGTTCGGATGGCTTAAGGACGAACGTGTTACCGCAAGCGATCGCCACCGGGTGCATCCACATCGGCACCATGGCGGGGAAATTAAACGGCGTGATGCCGGCACACACGCCGAGCGGCTGCCGCCATGAAAACGAATCGACTCCCGAGGAGACCTGGTCGGAGTACTCGCCCTTGAGCATTTGCGGGATGCCGCAGGCGAACTCGATGACTTCCAAGCCTCGCGTTACCTCCCCGAGCGCATCGGAGACGACCTTGCCATGTTCTCTCGATACGATACGGGCGAGTTCGCGCGAATGCTCGAACACGAGATTGCGAAACGCGAACATGACGCGCGTGCGGTGCGCGGTCGAACTCTCGCGCCACGTTTGGAAAGCGGCACGAGCGGCGGCGACCGCGGCACCGACGTCGGCCGGCTCGGCCAGCACGACCTCGGCCCGCTGCTCGCCCGTAGCGGGATCCCACACGGGCGCCGTGCGCGTCGAGGCTCCTCGCGTTTGCAAGCCGCCGATCCGGTGCGTAACGCTCTCGTGCATGAGTTCCATGGGCGGGCCTCTTCGCTACGGCAGGACGCGACGCTTGTCGAGCGCGCGTGTGCGAAGGCTCACGCGAAGCCGGAACTCCGCCCGTGGTAGGCTCACGCCGTGAGATTCCTCCTCGTCGCGCTCTTAACGACCGTCGCTCTCGCTCAGGGCAGCCTTGCCAGCGCTGCGACGAACTGGGAGGTCGTGTACGGTTACGGCGCGGCGCGAAGCGTCACCGCAACCGGCTTCGATTCGTACAGTCAGTGCGAGGGCTACCTCGAGGCCAACGGCTTGCTCAAGCCATACCATTGCGAGGCCGGGACGGCGAAGTAGCTTTCGGGGCTCGCGTGCGAGCGGCGCGCGGCTCGCTTCAATTGCGGAGAAGCGTCGGGCTCGGCGCGGAAGGAGAGCGATCTGCCTTGCGCAAAAGCGCGTGGCGCTTAACGTGTCACAACGCATAACGACGACCGTCGCTCTACTCATCGCCGTTGGGTCCTGGGGTGTCTGGTTCCGTCGATTCGATGGGAGTGCGCTTGCCGGGGCGATTCTGCTGAGCATCTTCGCAGCAACGACCGTATGGAGGTCCGTCCGCTCAAAGCACAGGTGCGCAGTTAAAGAGAAGTCACCGTAGCCGCGACGTAAGGTCGGTTCGCGGAGGACCGTCCGAAGAGGCGTGCATCGCGCGGGTAGTCGATCAGTGGACTAGGCGTCGGTGAAGCGCCACTGCAGCGGATTATGATGACGTTCTTTTCGTCGGGCACGATAACGGACGGGAACTCAAGTGCGAGCGATCGTGTCTCGCGAATCACCTATCGCCGAACGCTTGTGTCGCGATCGCGGGCGCCCGCATTCTATCGGCGGGATAAGGTAGACGTCACTACTTCCATCTCGCTCTCATCCAAGGATATGCTGACTCGAATAATGTCGGTATGTCGTTCCGATCGATCTGCGCTTCAGAATAAGAACATCGCGCGGACAGCGCGTTGCCGGTCGGCTTTTGTCCTCATTCTACTTGCGATTAACCGTCAATCGACGACACTTCAGCGTATGCCCCGGCCCGGGGCCGCGGTTGATGAAGCGGCATCGCTAAGCCGCGAGATCGTCTTGGCTCGTATTGGTGCGCGGCAAGCCGCTTATTCGATTGAGAACAAATAGGGCGAAGTGACGCATTGCCCGACTTCCTCGAGTCACCGAAAACCCGTCCTGAAGCGATTAAAAAGAAAAAAAGGGAAGTAGCACTTCGCACCACCCCCCTTGGCCGCCGAAAACCCTCGTAAGATAATGTGCCGAGAGCCAGAATCGAACTGGCGACACCAGGTTTTTCAGAACGGGTCATGGGGTGTTCGGCGGTGTTCGCAATTGCCCGCCGTTGGCTGATGAGCGATGTGGGATAGGCTCTCCCGGTGACTTCCAGATGTACGCGAATGTTCGGCGAAAACCGCCTGTTTTCGGGGCGATAGGGAAGTAGCGCGAGCTATCGCAAGAGCATGGGCGAAATATCGATTGGGCCGCGGCCCGCGACGATGTGAGCTCGCGCTTGCCGGACGAGTGCGTCGATAGCTTCGGCGTCGAGTGCCGAGCGTTCGAGCTCGGCGCGGAAGTATTCCACAAATCTCCCCATGCCAACGATGCTCGCGAATCCCATGGCCACACGTCCCGCTTGCTGCGCGATCTCTTCAATGTCGCGGGCGTGGCGATCGTGGAAGATGCGCTCTATGTTCGCTCGTGAACAGGCAAGGAGGCAGTCCCATTCTCGATCGCTCAGCGGCTCGCGCGGAATGGGAATCGGATCAACGTCGACGAGTTGAGGACCGGTCCCATCTAGCAGTTGCACGTAGCGCAGCCCTGCGCGCGTTCCGAAGCGCGGCAGCGATACCGTTACGCAGAAACATGTAAATACCATGACCGTCGCTATCGCATCTGGACCGTCCGGATAGACCGTAACCTCGTGACGGATCGGCCCGTTCGGATCGAAGTAGGGAGCGCGGAAAGGCAGTTGCATGAGCGCCCGCACCGGCCGCTCGCGGAATATCCCCGGCTGGAGCGCTGCGATCGTCGCTGCCGGCGGCTCATTGACGAATCCTGCCGCGAAGTGCAGTGCCGCCTTCAGATATCCTGGCAGCGATTCGGGCCCGATTCCGAGCGCAATTGGGATCGTAACGCCTGGGCCGACTACCTCGAAAGGCCTGAATCCATTTGGATCGGGATGACCTCTTGCGATCGCTTTAAGCGCCTTAAGAGCCCCGCTCGCCCGCTGCACGACGCCGGCCTCATTGCGCTCTACCCCATGGAGGCCGTACTCGGAACGGCCGTCTGGCGCGACCGTCGTTGCACGGCCTCCAGCATCAACGAAGCGCACAGACGTTCCCACCTCGCCGCCTTGGCGCGGTACGTTTGCGGCGAAAGTCAGCGGTGAGTAATGGTCCGTAAACGGCTTGTCGGCCGTCGCTCCAACCATACCGTTATGGTCCGCACAGAGGATCCGGGCCTTGAGTCGACCTCCGATCGCCTTCGCGATAACGTGTTCATCCGTGCTTGCGGGCGCGGTGCAGTACAGGCACGTCGTGCGATTCCGGCGCCTGTGCGCGACGCGGTCAATCGGATTCATCACGCTCGTGTCGTCTCCGGTGAGATAATCCCAACATTCTCCGGCGAGAAATTCCCCACTCTCTAGCACGAAGGATCCCCCATCACGC
>CAXUFI010000196.1:0-5270 GCA_964250245.1 uncultured bacterium | reverse complement strand
CCGCGAGGGTGGCGAGCGCGAAGGCTCCAAGCGTCGCGCGCAGGGTGCCGAAGCGCTCCACGAGCGGCCCGACCAGGCCGATCTGGACGGCGGCGCCGACCGCTCCCGCGATGGCCAGCAAAAAGCTCGTCGTCGCCGGACCGGCGTGCAGCACGCGCGCCGCGTAGAGCCCGAAGATCGTGAAGAAATAGGTGAACGCGAAAATATATAAGAGTTCGCGGACGAGGACGTTGACGACTCCGGGCCGCCGCAGCGCCGCGCGCACGGCCTCGGCCGAGAAGGCGCGAGCGGTCCGGCCCCCGGTCGACGGCAGCCAAACGAGCGTCAGCCCGAAGTTCAGCGCTTGGAACGCCGCGGCGACGAAAAAGGGCAGCGCCGGACGAACGTGCGCGAGCGCGCCGCCCAGAATCGGCCCGACGATGAAGCCGAGGCCGAAGGCCGCGGTCGCTAGGGCATAGGCCCGCGGCCGCTCGTCCTCCGTCGTGACGTCCGCGATGTACGAATTGGCGACGCCGAGGTTCCCGCCGCCGAACCCCTCGATCGTGCGCGAAACGTAGAGGATCGGAATGCCGTCGGCAAACGCGAGCAAGAGGTAGCCGGCAAGCGACGCGATTTGCGAGCCGAGCAGCGCCGCCTTGCGGCCGAACCGATCGCTGAGCGCGCCCCAGAACGGCGAGGACACGGTCGCGCAGAGCGCCGTCGTGGTGATGAGCGAGCCCGCGACGACGTCCGCCGCGCCGAAACGCTTGGCGAGAAACGGTAACAGCGGGATGAGGATCGTGAAGCCGAGGATATCGAGAAACGTGATTCCGTAAATCGGAATCAGCGCCCGGGGCAGCCCCGCCTTCAGCGTTTCCCGCGTGCGGCCGACAGGCGCACGGCGATCGAAGCACCCGCGTAGAGGGCGATGACGATGTAGGCGACGAGGACGAGCCGCGTTTGCGGATAGATGAAGCCGGCCCGGATTTCGCGGAGCTGAACGACGATGCCGGCGAGCGCGACGACGAGCAATAGGACGCTGAGGGCATTGCGAAGGCTGAGCGAGCGAATCACGACAGCTCCGGCTTCGCGTGGGTAATGCCGGTACCTGGCGAAGGATCGCAGCGTGAAGTTCGCCTTCGTCATTCATCCGACGTCGCTCGAGGACGTGCTGCGGTACGAGCCCGGCGCCGCGGGCAAAGGCTTGCCGCTCATCGAGAAGATTATGGAATGGATGCCGGCCTATGCCGCGGTCCACGTGACCGGGGTCCGCACGCCCGACGGGCGCGAGACTGAAGGCTGGTTTATCGGCGCGCCGTTCATGCCCGCGCCGATGCTGACGCTGCCGCGTGAAACCGTATACGCGAAGATCCTCGCCGCGATCGGCATCGGCGTCGAACTCGGGGCGGAGATCGTCGGGCTCGGCGCGTTCACGGGCGTCGTCGGCGACGCCGGGATCACGCTCGCGGAACGCTCGCCGATCCCCGTGACGACGGGCAACTCCCTGACGATCGCGGCCGGCATCGCGAGCCTCAAGCGCGGCGCCGCCGAGATGGACGTTCCGCTGCACGCGGCGACGGTGGTCGTGGTGGGCGCGACGGGTTCGATCGGATCGGCGTGCGCGGAGCTGCTCGCGCCGCACGTCCGGCACGTGATCCTCGTCGCGCGCAATCGCACGCGGCTCGAACACCTCGCGAGCGAGCTACGCGAGCGGGTCGCTTGCGAGCTGTCCGTCTCGACGGACGTGCGCGAGGCCGTGCCCCGCGGCGACCTCATTCTGACCGCGACGACCTCGACGCAAGAACTCATCCGGCCCGCCGATCTGCGAACGGGCGCCGTCGTCTGCGAACTGTCGCTGCCGCACGACGTCGGGCGCCAAGTGGCGGTCGAGCGCCCCGACGTCCTGGTGACCGAAGGCGGGAACATGCGCGTGCCGGGCGAGCCGCGCTTCGAACGCGTCCGCGAACCGGGCCGGGACTTCGATCTCGGGCTGCCCGCGCGGACGGCGCTCGCGTGCATGTCGGAGACGATGGTGCTCGCGCTCAACGAGCGGCGCGCGCACTACACGCTCGGCCGCGGGATCGATCTCGATAAGGTTCGCGAGATCGACGCGCTCGCGACCGCGGCCGGCTTCGAACTCGCGACGATGCGCGCGTTCGACCGCGCGATCACGCCCGCCGAGATCGCGGCGACCAAACGCGCCGCGGCGCTGCGCCGGCGCGTTCACGAGCGCGTCGACCGCGTCTCGTGAAACGCGTCGTCTCGGTTTCGCTCGGCTCGTCCTCGCGCGATCATCACACGCAGGCCGACCTCTTCGGCGAACGGTTCGAACTCGAACGCATCGGCATGAACGGTTCCATCGAACGTGCCGCCGCGAAGCTGCGCGAACTCGACGGTACGGTCGATGCGATCGGCCTCGGCGGCATCGACGTCTATCTCTACGCGGGCGCCGAGCGCTTCGCGCTCCGCGACGGTCTACGCTTGCTCGACGCGGTGAAGACGACGCCCGTCGTCGACGGCAGCGGTCTGAAGAATACGCTCGAGCGCGAAGCCGTGCGTTACGTGCGCGATACGCTGCACGTGCCGCTGACCGGTGCGAAAGTACTGATGGTGAGCGCGCTCGATCGCTTCGGCATGGCGCAGGCCTTCGTCGATTTCGGCGCCGACGTGCTCTTCGGCGACTTCATCTTCGCGCTCGATCTCGATAAGCCGGTCCACGGGCTCGCCGAGTTCGAAGCGCTCGCGCGGCGTTATTTACCCGACGCCTGCAAACTGCCGTTTCAGTTCTTCTATCCGACCGGTAAGAAGCAAGACCGGCCGCCGCAGCCGAAGTATCCGCAGTACTATGCGGAAGCGAGTATCATCGCCGGCGATTTTCATTTTCTACGGCAATTCATGCCGCCGCGGCTCGATGGGAAGCTCGTGCTGACCAATACGGTCACGCAGCGCGATGTCGAAGAGTTACGCTCGCGCGGCGTCTCGCGGCTCGTTACCACGACGCCCGGTCTGGGCGGACGCTCGTTCGGCACGAACGTCCTCGAAGCCGCGCTCGTGGCGGCGCTCGGCAAGCGTTGGCCCGACGTCACGCCGGAGGATTACGCGAATCTGCTCGCACGCATGGAGTTGCGTCCGCGCGTGCTCGATTTCGCGCCGATGCCGACCTAACCGCCGTGCGGTTCCCGTTAGCGCGGCGCCTGCTCGCGCGGCAGCCCGTGGAGAGCGCGCGGACCTCGGGCGGCCCGGCGCTGCGGCGCGTGCTCGGCGTGACGGGGCTCGTTTCGATCGGGCTCGGCACGATGCTCGGCGGCATCTTCGCGACCGTCGGCGTGGGCACGCTCGAAGCGGGGCCGGGCGTCATCGTCTCGTTCCTTTTATCCGGCCTCGCTTGCGTATTCGTTTCGCTGTGTTACGCGGAACTCGCTTCGATGGTGCCGATCGCGGGCAGCGCGTACACGTACGCCTACGCGACGCTGGGCGAGTTCGTCGCGTGGATCATCGGCTGGGACCTCATCCTCGAATACGGCATCAGCGTCGCTCCGATCGCCGCTTCCTGGTCGGGCTACGCACAATCGTACCTACAGAATTTCGGGATCGTGCTGCCCGAGTGGGCGCGCGTCGCGCATCTCGCGTTCGCCGGCGGCCGTGTCGATCTCGCGCACACGCAGGTCGACGTGCTCGCGCTCGGCGTCGTGCTCGCGATTACGGTGCTCATCGCGGTCGGCATTAAAGAGTCGACGTCCGTCAATTCGATTCTCGTCGTCGTGCAGACGGTCGCGATCGCCGCCTTCGTCATCGCGCTCGGCGGCGCGATCCACGCGGTTAATTTTCAACCGCCGTTCCCGCACGGCGCGCACGGCGTCGTCACGGGCGCGGCGCTCGTTTTCTTCGCCTACATCGGTTTCGATACGGTGACCGTGGCCTCGGAAGAAGCGCGCCATCCCGAACGGGACGTCCCGCGCGCCGTCATCGGTTCGCTCGCGATCGGCGCGGTACTGTACGTCGCGATCGCCGTGGTGACCGTCGGCATCGTGCCGTGGGCGCATATCGACAAGGACGCGGGCATGGCCGACGCCGTGCGCCGCGCGGGAAATAATCCGCTGCTCGCGGGCGTGGTAACGGCGGCGGCGATCGCGGGTACGACGACCGTGATGCTGACGTCGCTGCTCGGCCAGGTCCGTATTTTCTACGTGATGGCGCGCGACCGAATGCTCCCGGCGTTCGTCGCCCGTATCGATCCGCGGACGCGCACGCCGCTCTTCTCGACGCTCGTCACGGGCGTTATCGTCGCGATACTAGCCGGCATCGTGCCGCTGGACGTTCTGCTCTCGCTCGTAAATATCGGGACGCTGTCGGCGTTCGCCATCGTGTGCGCGGGCGTGCTCGTGCTGCGCTACAGCCGTCCCGATGCGAAGCGTCCCTTCCGCGCGCCGCTCGGTCCGCTCGTCGCCGTGCTCGGCCTCGGCATGTGCCTCTACCTGATGATCGGCGGTCTCTCGGGCGGGACGTGGTTGCGCTTCGTGTTGTGGTTCGCGGTCGGCGTCGGCGTCTACGCGGCCTACGGCTATCGCCACTCGCTGCTGCGTCCCGACTCGGGACCGTGAGCGCTGCGGGACGCGCGCTGCCGCGCGTGCTCGGCCTCTTCGACGTCGCCGTGCTCGCGTCGGCGGCGATGGGTCCGGCGTATAGTATAGCGGCGACGATGGGCCCGATGGTCGCGGCCGCCGGGGCGCAAGCGCCGCTCGCGCTCGGGCTGCTGACCGCGATGATGCTTTGCATCGCGATCGCCTTCTCGCGTCTGTCTCGCGCGATGCCGAGCGCGGGCTCGTCGTTCTCGTGGATCGCGCGCGCCTTCGGCCCGGGCGTCGGAACCTATGCGGCTTGGCTGCTGCTCCTCTCGAACTACTTCGCGACGACGACGATCGCGCTGCCGGCCGCGACCTATACGCTCGATCTCATCGCGCCGGGCTACGCGCTCTCGCCGTTTTGGGATGCTATCGTCGGCTCGCTGTGGATTACCGCGAGCGCGATCCTCTTGTATTTCGGTCTGCGGCCGACCGCGATCGCCACGATCGTGTTTCTAGGCGCCGAATTAGCGGTCGTCGCGGCGAGTTCGCTCGCCGCGCTCATCGTCCGGCCGGCGCCCGAACACCTCGCGCAGACGGTATCGCTGCCGGCGCCGGGGTACGCCGGGATCATCACGGCGATCGTGCTCGGAATTTTCATGAGCGACGGTTGGGAAGTCTCCGCCTCGGCCTCGGAAGAAACGACGGGGCCCGCGGAGACGCCGGGGC
>CAXUFI010000195.1:0-5312 GCA_964250245.1 uncultured bacterium | reverse complement strand
GCGCCTCGACGACGCAAGAGAATCACGACCCGGATATCGCTCAACTCCTTTTCGTTCGGGATCTGAGGCCGCGCCCGGCGTCCCGAACCTCCCTGAGCGGCCCCCGCAACAGTCGGGCGGGCGCATGAACGGTGGTGCCAGACCGCACGCGCCCGGGCGGCGCCGGAGGGCGCGGCGGCGCGCGCGTACGTCGACCGGCGCGGCCTGCTGCCCGCCACGCTCGACGCATTCAAAATCGGGTTCGCGCCGCCCGGCTGGGACGCGCTGCGCAACGAACTCGGCAAGCAAGGCGTCGACCTCGGGCTCGCGGAGAAAGCCGGGTTGCTCAAGCGCGGCGAGTCGGGCAGCCGATACGACGTGTACCGCAACCGGCTGATAATTCCGACGTACGCGTCCACGGGCGACGTCGCCGCCTGCGGCGGGCGCGCGCTCGACGAGTCGGAGCCGAAGTATCTCAATACCACGACCACGCCGGTCTACACGAAAGGGCGCGGGCTCTACGCGCTCAACGTCGCTCGCCGCGCCGCCGCCGTGCGCGATGCGCTGATCGTCGTCGAAGGCTATCTCGATTGTATCGCGTTGCACCAGGCCGGATTCACGCACGCCGTCGCGTCGCTCGGCACCGCGTTCACCGCCGAGCAAGCCGCCGAATTGCGCAAATACGCGCAGCGCATCTTCGTCTGCTTCGACGGCGACGACGCCGGCCTCGCGGCGACGGCGAAAGCGATCGGCCCACTGCGCGAAGCCGGCTGCGTGCCGTTCGTCGTCGCGCTGCCGCCCGGCGACGATCCCGACTCGTTCGTGCGAAGCGCCGGCGCGGCGGCGTTCGAAGCCAAACTCGAGGCCGCGACGCACCTCGGCGGCCTGCAATTCCTAATCGATCGCGAGCTCGAACGGTACGCGCAGCGGCGGCTGCCGCCGTCGCAGGCCGCGCGCGCGGTCGAAGCGTTGCTACGAACGGAGGCTCCGCCCGAAGAGCGCGACCAGTGGCTCGTTTACGCGGCGAACCGGCTCGGCCTCGAGCCCAACGACATCCGCAACAGCGCGTTCGCCTCCGATCCTAAAAATTTTCTTCCACGCGCGACGAGCGCGGCCGGTTACGGTCGGCCGAGTAACGTTCGTCACATCGCGCCGGCGGCGGAACCGCCGCCGCTCGACCGCGAGATTCTCGCGGCGCTGATCGACGAACCCGCCCTGGTCGCCGAGTACCGGGACCGGATCCCGCCGGCCGTCTTCCGCGACGCCCGGCTGCGCGCGATCTACGACTCGCTCTGCTCGCGGGCAACGGAGCTGACGGTCGCCGCCGACGTATACGCGGCGTTCGCCGACGACCGTTCGGCGGTCGAATTACTCGTCGGCCTGCAAAAGCCCGATCGCTCCTCGCGGTTACGCTTTCCGGACTCCGCAGCGCGCCGAGCGCATCTCGAGCGCGTTATCGAGGGTCTTACGGAAAGCCGCTTGGAGGAACGGAAGCGCGAACTATCCGCCCTCCTCGATTCGGCATTTATCGCGGGCATTGCCCCCGGCGTAGCCGAAAAAGACGAATACGCCCGGTTAGTCGAACAACTCGAACAAAGAAAGAAACGAAGGCTAGGAGCACGCTGACCCCACAACCGCGTCTGAGATCGAGCCCGCAACGCGCCGAAGCACCGGAAGAAGTGCTTCGGGGCTGCGCGCCGCATTGCCGGCGCGGGGGCGTGCCGTACGCTTTGCCGCGGAAAGCGCGCAAAGCCGTACGATGCGCCGGCGGCGGCGCGTCGTGCCGCCGCTTCAAACCGAAAGAATATTATGGCTCGTAAGAAGTCGACCGCGGCCGCGCAGGCCGAGGGCGCTCCGGCACTGCCGCTCGAGGAGCAGATAAAGAAACTGGTCGAGCGCGGCCAGAAGCGCAAGTCGTTGACCTACGAAGAGATCAACGCGGTTTTCGATAGCGTGGAAGACGTCAATCCCGAGCGGATCGACGAGTTATTCGAGCAGCTCTCGCAACTCGACATCGAGGTCGTCGAAGACCAAAAAGAAGAGAAGCCGGCCGAAGGCGACGCGCCGGTGGACGATACGGCCGTACCGGCCGGTATCTCGCTCGACGACCCGGTCCGCATGTATCTCAAGGAGATCGGCCGCGTGCCGCTGCTCTCGATGGACGAAGAGAAGCAGTACGCGATGGCGATCGAAGCGGGCGAACTCGAAGCGCAGAAGAACGGCCAGGCCCAAAACCGGATCATCGAACACGGTTACGAAGCGAAGCGAAAACTGACCGAGGCCAATCTGCGGCTGGTCGTTTCCATCGCGAAGAAGTACGTCGGCCGCGGCATGCTCTTCCTCGACCTCATACAAGAAGGCAACCTCGGTTTAATCCGGGCGGTCGAAAAATTCGATTATCGCAAAGGCTATAAGTTTTCGACCTATGCCACGTGGTGGATCCGGCAGGCCATCACGCGAGCGCTCGCCGATCAGGCGCGAACGATTCGCATTCCGGTGCACATGGTCGAGACGATCAATCGTCTGATCAAAATCTCTCGCCAGCTTTTGCAAGAACTCGGCCGCGATCCGACGGTGGAAGAGATCGCGCACGAGATGGGGCTGACGCCCGAGAAAGTGCGCGAGGTCATCAAGATCTCGCAAGAGCCGATCTCGCTCGAAACGCCGATCGGTGAAGAAGAAGATTCGCATCTCGGCGACTTCATCGAAGATCAGGAAGCGATCGCACCGGCCGAAGCCGCCTCCGTCATGCTCCTCAAAGAGAAGATGGCGGACGTGCTCAAAAACTTAACCGAACGCGAGCGAAAAGTGCTCGTGCTGCGCTTCGGACTCGAGGACGGCCATCAGCGGACGCTCGAGGAAGTCGGTCAGGAGTTCGGCGTAACCCGCGAGCGCATCCGGCAGATCGAAGCCAAAGCACTTCGCAAGCTGCGTCATCCGTCGCGCGGTAAAGCGCTCAAGGATTACTGGTCGAGCGAATAGCGGCTAGCGGCCGAGACTACATACCCATGGCGCCGGCGGTATGACGCGGCTTGACGTTCGGATTCTTATCCGCAAAGGCGCCGTTGGGGTTGGGAACGAGCCATAACGCGAGGTCGTAGATCGCCGGAAACGTGAAGACGAAGCGCACGTCTTCCGGCGATTTAGCGAGACCGAGCTTCACCAAGTCC
Organism: uncultured bacterium; assembly: GCA_964250245.1. GTDB lineage: Bacteria > Vulcanimicrobiota > Vulcanimicrobiia > Vulcanimicrobiales > Vulcanimicrobiaceae > CAXTIY01. The sequence goes on along the minus strand of CAXUFI010000195.1, from coordinate 2,163 downwards.
GCCGCCGTCGGACGCGCGGCGCTCGCGCCGATGGCCGCCAGCTTCTTGGGGCCGGTGGCGCCGTAGACGGTTTTGCCGTTGCTGTCGGCGATGCCGTAGTGGACGTGCAAAGGAAAGGTCTGCCAGCGGCTCGGCGCCACGCCGAAACGGTGCGGCACGCCGGCGGCATACGGCTCGGAGTAATCGGCGCCGATGAGGCGGCCGCCGGCGTCGTACCAGAGCTGGCTCGGGTGAGCCGCGTCGGCGCTCGTCCAGTGCCGGTCGGCATAGCTGATCGCGCCGGTATCGTCCTCATCCGTGAAGCGCAGATACCCCGCCTTGATGGCGGCGTCCGTCGTCGGAAAGCGCGCTTGCAGATTTCGCGCCGCGGTGCTGACGAACTTGGCTTCGGCGGGATCGGGCTTATCGGCGGCCATCTCGTCGGCAAACGCCCGAGCCGGCATAGCCACGAGGATCCCGAACGCGAGCAGAGTCAATCGACGGCCGATCATGCCCATTGATGCCATGTGGGAGCCGGTAGCCCCTACAGGCCGGTCGCTTGCGGCGTAAAGGGAGCCGCAGGCCCGGGGCTCGGCAAGCCGGTCGCACTCGGCTCGGGAGCACCAGGCGCCCCGGGCGGCCCGGGTACCCCGGACACTTCCGGACTGAGGGAAGGCGGCGCCGGCGGCGTGGACGCTTCGGCGGCGGCGGAGGCTTGCGCGCCCGAGGGCGAGGGCTGGGGCGATTGCGACGCTGGTGAGGGCGAGCGCGGCGGTAACGTCGGCTTGCCCTTATGCAGCGGATGCGCGGGCCCGAAGGGATTGGCCGTGAAGAACGGCGCGGGCGTTAAGTCGGAGTGCGGCGCGTCGTAATTGCTTACGAACGGCGGCGGCGTCGCCAGCACGACGTTTCCCGGATTCGAAGCGTCGATCGTGGCGGCGGTCTCGGCTCGCAGAATCGTACCGACGGGCATCACCATCTGATGGCCTTTACGTAAAATCTGATAGAGAAACGCGTACGGCACGAAGACGTCTTCGGCCGTGTCCATCGCCCCGCGCGTCGATAGCTGCCCCGCGCTCATCTCTCGCGTCAAATATTCGTGTACGGCGCGTAACGGCAACGTGAGATTGCGCCCGGGCAGCCCGACCGGATTTACGAAGATTTGCACGGCGCCGTCGACGTCGCCCGATTGCGCCTTGTGCGTCGAGACGACGGTAAACGAGCCGGGCGTACCCGCGGGAGCGAGCGTGATGCCGTTGACGATCAGCGGCGCACGCAGGTGCATTTTTATCGTCGTGCCCGACGGCGTCGAAGCCGAATTCACCGCCTGATCGACGACGAAATAAATCGACGATCCGAACGGCAACGTCGCTCCGTTCGGGCCCGGCGTAGGCGAGGCTGCGGACGACGCGCTACGTGGCGGCGCGGGGGCGGGAAGCGCGTGCACCGACGTCGCGGCGCCCAGAGCGACCGCCAGAATCCCGAGAGTCGTTGCGATCGATTTCTGGTCGAAACGCAATTACGATGCTTTCTTCGCGCTCGCTTCCAGAGCGGCGGCTGCAGCTGCGGCTTTCTTGCCTTCTTCGATCAACTGTTTTACCTTCTGCCCGCCTTTTTGCCCGATCTGCTCGTAGAAAGCCGGTCCGTAACGATCGCGCGTAGCTTCGCCGCCTTTCTTGCCACCCTTCTTCCCGATTTGCTCGTAAAATTCGTGGCCGTGCGCGAGCTTGGTGGCCTCTCCGCCTTTGCGGCCGATGGCTTCGTAGAACTCGGGTCCGTACTTGCGTTTGACGGTCTCGCCGCCTTTTTGGCCGGCTTCGCGAACCGTCATCCCGCCGCCGGGCTTTCTCTTAGGGGTGGCCATTGCTGATTGAAACCTTCCATTGGTGGATCGGCACGGCGGGTTCGCCATGGAGGGACGCGAACCGAGCGCCTGCCGAAGATGTAACGTAAAAAAGGTGTCGATGGTTGATCGGAAACGCGCGCGGCTCGTCACTCTAATCTGTTTATCGGCAATTCTCTACGCACTCTCGCAGCCGAGCGGTGCAACTACGCGCTTTGACGCTTCCGCGGCTTTGGAAAGTCCGGAACTTCATCGAATCTTAAGTCCCGCGCTTCTCGGCGTGCTCGCGGGCGGTACGCGCCTCGCGCCGCGCGCCGCGCTCGCCGTGGGGCGCACGAAGC
>CAXUFI010000194.1:0-5323 GCA_964250245.1 uncultured bacterium | reverse complement strand
GCATAGAACCAACCCGCCATATACGTGTAACACGTCGCCGCGAGAAAGACGGCGCCGAGGGCGAGGTGGCGTGCGGCGGCCGGGGTGCCCGGCTCCCCGTCGCGCTCCGGCAGCGCGCGCAACAGAACGTAAGCGCCGGCGAGGAGGAACGGCAGTTCCGCCGCCGGTTCCCACGCGATCCGCGAGAAGTGAATGAAGATCGGCTGCGTGGCGACGAGCGCTGCGGTCGTGATGGCGACATCGCGCCGGCGCGTCAATTCGTAAGCTAGCGCGGACATGAGCGCGATGCACGACGTCCCGAAGAGCACCGCCGGCAGGCGCAGGCCGAACGGCCCCGCGCCGAACGCGAGGCTCGATACGTATTCGGCAAGCGCGTAGAGCGGCGGATTTCGGGTGAACGACGACGCGAGGAACGGCAAGAGCGAGCCGTCGACGTCTCGGCCCGTCGTCGCGATGCTATGCGCCGAGTTGTAGAGATCGAGTTCGTCGACGATCAATTCCGAAGGCGTCGAGGTTACGGCGTAGGCGCGTAGCGCTAGGCCCGCGGCGACGAGCGCGAGCAGCGGCCACCATCGTGCGAACCACGGACGCCACGTCCGGATCCTTACCATGCGCCCGCGTCGCGGCGAGCGCGCTGCCGGGAAGAGCGCATCTCACCAATCGTATCGGCAGAGACGGCTGGGAAGTCGAGGGGCGTAAGTGCGCCGGGCGCGGCTCGGGACCGTTGCGTGGCGCCGCCGGCAGGCGATCGCGGCCGGCGGCCTGATAACAAGCGATCGTGAACGTCGCAACGCTACGCAGCGCCCGTCCGACGCTCGATACCGGGCGTTTGAGGGCGCTTCTCTCGTGATGGGCTCGGCTACGAGGTACTCGCTCACTTCGAAAATCACGAAAAATTCGACGGGATCATCTTCGGGATACCGGGTGCGGCCTATCACTTCGAATTCACGCGACATTACGACGCCACCCATCTCGACGGGCCCGACCCGGACGATCTGCTCGTGCTCTACATGCCCGATGCGGACGAGTGGCAGATCGCCGTGCAGCGAATGCAACGTGCCGGCTTCACGCCGATATCGCCGGTCAATCCGTACTGGGGAACCGTGCGGCCGGACGTTCGAAGATCCGGACGGTCGTCGTATCGTGCTGCAGAATGCAAGTTGGCCCGCCGCAGAAAAATGACGCCATCGAACACGTGACGCAGCGGTGATCGGCGATCGCGTGGAGAGCGGCGTCGTTTGGGCGCTGCTCATAGCGGCGCTCTTCCTCATCGTCTTGTTCGCGCAGCGCAACGTACGCCGGGTCCTCGTTCGCGGGCGACGCTCGCGGCAGGTCGCGGCGGTGCCGATCAGGCGCGGAACCGACGGGCGAGTCGAAGTACTCGTCGTCTCGACACGGGGCAGCGGACGCTGGACGGTGCCGAAGGGGTGGCCGATGCGCGGGCGCTCGGACGCGGACGCCGCCGCGCAAGAGGCCTACGAAGAGGCCGGGGTTCGCGGCCGCATCGCACCAGAGCCGCTCGGTACCTTCGAATATGTGAAACGGCGAAACGATTCGCAACTGCTGCTCGTCACCGTGTACCGGCTCGACGTCGAGCGGCACGTGCACCGTTTTCGCGAACGCGGCGAGCGAGACGCGCGCTGGCTCTCGGCGCCGGCCGCGGCCGAGCGCGTTGCGTGGCCGGGTCTCGCCGATATCATCCGGCACCTCGAGTCGCCTCCGGAAACAGAAGCTCGATGACCATGATTACGGTCGCCCCTCTCGTCACGCCGTACCGCACGAACGAGTTGCCGTTTCATGTAAAGCGGGCGCTCGAGAACGGCGTTACCAAAAACGTACATCGGGATGCGGCTCGATCGTCGACGTCCTCCTTAACCGCCGGTTTCGCCGGTTCGGGTTTAACGTTTCTAATCGATCTGGTCCGTGTTCGGGGCGGCTGTCCGAGCGCTAATAAAACTCGCGCAGGTTGACGGCATTACGCAGCGGCCGGCCGTTACTGAGCCGCTCGAGATTCTCGCAGAAGACCTCGATGATGCGACGGTTCTCATGTTGCGACAGCGCGGCCGTGTGCGGGCTGAAGATCACGTTCGGCAACTCCCAAAGCGGACTCTCCGCGGGCAGCGGTTCCGAAGCGAAGACGTCGAGGACGGCGCCGGCGATGCGCCGGGCTTGCAGCGCGGCGACGAGGGCGCCGTTATCCACTACGCCGCCGCGGCCCACATTCACGAGAATCGCGCGCTCACCTAACGCTGCGATCGCCTCGGCTCCGACGAGTCCCGTGGTCCGGTCCGTAATCGGCAGCGTTACGACGAGCGCGTCGCAGCGCGCCGCGACCGCGACGATGGCCGACGTCGCGTGCGTCTCGTCGGCGAGCGCGTCCGGTGCGCCCGTCCGATTAAGCGCGATTACGTGCATCCCGAACGCGCGCGCGCGAACGGCGATCGCGCGGCCGATCTGGCCCATGCCGGCGATCGCCAGCCGCGAGCCGTCCAGCTCGCCCATTACGTAGTGATCCCAGCGGCGTTCCTCGCGGATGCGTTGCAACCGTAACGCGTCCTTGCGTAGCGCGAGCAGGCCGTAAAACACGAACTCCGCGAGCATCGCCGCGTGTACCCCCGCGGCCGAAGCGAACCGGACGCGGTCGAGCACGTCCGGGCCGAAATTCGCGCGCTTAACGTGAGCGCCCATGCCGGCCGACGTGCCTTGCACGAAGCGTACGTTCGGCGCGAGCGCGAGGGCTTCGATGAGCCCCGCGGTCGATTCGTCCGGGTAGCCGAAGAGGACGTCCGCGCGCGCGAGCATCGCGTTCCAGCGCGCTTTGCCCGCGACGTCGCGCGCGACCGGCAAGCCGCCATGGTCGTTGGGATAGCGCGCTTCGGGCAGCAGCGCCTGGTCGTACAGCAACTCGTCGACGACGCCGAGCGCAGCGACGCGGGCGGCGAGTTCGGGCTCGAGCGGACTCGCGATCATAACGTTCACGGTTTAGCGAACGTCGACGCCGAGCATATCGTCGAACGGCGTGATGAGCGGCGGATCGAAGCCGCGCACGTCGCGGTTCCAGGCGTACCCGCCGCGCCACACGTAGAGCATGATCGTGGGAACGTCGGCGACGATTTGCGCTTGCACGCGCCCGAAGAGTTTGCGCCGCGTCGCGTCGTCATACGAACTCTCGACGGCGCGTAAGAGGCCGTCGACGCGCGGGCTGCAATAGCGCGTCGCGTTCTCGCCGTGCGGCGGGATCGATTCGCAGCCGTAGAGGCCGTTGACGTCGGAGACGGCTTCGAGCGTGCGCGGGTAGACCGCCATCTCGTATTTCCCGCTATAGAGGATCCCGCCGGCGCTGATCTGCGCGCGGAAGACGTTGGGCGCGAACCTGCGGCTCGTCACCGTGATGCCGACGTCGTGCAGCGCGGCGCGCACGAATTCGATCGTCTCGTCGAGCTCCGCGGTCCCAAGCGGATAGACGGTGTCGAGCACGAGCTTCGTGCCGTTCTTCATTCGCGAGCCGTCGGGCTGCAGATGCCAGCCCGCGGTCTCGAGCTCGGCGCGGGCCGCCGCCGGATCGTAAGGAACGGTCGGGTCGCGATCGGTCGGCGGATCGACGGGGATCACCACGCCGTCGTGGAGCGTCCCGAAGCCGTGCATGACCGTCGCGATCAAGCGCCGGCGGTCGAGCGCGAGCCGAACCGCCCGGCGCACGCGCACGTCGCTCACGTGCGGCCGCGTATTTTGAAAGTCGAGATTCGTCGTGCGGAAGTTCGGCTCGACGAGGACGTGCAGGGACGGCACCGTTTGCAAGCGCGAGGTGTAGCTCGGCGGCATGAGCGGCCAGAGATCGACCTCACCCGTCTGCATCTGGTTGACGAGCGTCTCCTGCGAGGTGAGCAGCTTAAACGTAATGCGCTTGAGCTTCGGTTGGCCGCGCCAATAGTACGGATTCGCTTCGAGTTCGATCGCTTCTCCGTGCCGCCATTGCACGACACGGAACGGCCCGATCCCGACGGGCTTGCTATTGTACGGTGCCGTATTAATGTCGTGCAGTGCGCCGAGGATGTGTTTGGGCAGGATGCACGGTTCGTTCGCGGCCGTACCGAAGTAGAGCGGTAAGTAACTGCCGTACGGACGCTTGAGACGGAAGATGACCGTGTAGGGATCGGGCTCTTCCACCTTCGCGATCTGATCCCAACCCGACGTGCCTTGCTCTTCGTTATTGGCCGGGTTGAGGATCGCGTGCACGGTGAAGACGACGTCGTCGCCGGTAAACGGTGCGCCGTCGGACCAGCGGACGCCGCGCCGCAAATGCCAGACGATCGTCTTGCCGTCGGCCGAGATGCCGCCGTTGCGCTGCGTGGGAATGACGGTGATCAGTTCGGGCACGGGGCGCGCGTGCCGGTCGTACCGCGCGAGGTACGCTTGCGAGAGTTCCGAGATGTAGCCGGTCACGCCGGACGGATCGAGGTGGATGTTGAGACTGTTCGGATCGCCTTGCCCGGTCGCGATGCGCAACCAGTGCCGGCCGGTCGCCGGCCCCGCGCCGCCGTTCACAACCGGCGCGCATGCCACGACGGCGCCGAACAGCGCGAGCGTGCACGCGCGAAGGACCCGCGCGCTCACGCTGCGAGCTCTTCGGCGATCCAGGCTACGGGCGCGGAGCCGAACGCGAGCAGGCGATCGTGAAAAGCGCGCGCCGGCAGCGTCGATCGCGCGCGCAGCGCGGCGATGCGTTCGGTTCCCAGCCGGTACATGAGCCGGCTCCCCGGGAAGATCGAGTTACGCGTCGTCTCCGCGACGATGCGGCCGGGAGCGAACGCCACGTCCTCACGATAGAAACGCTGCATCTCCGCAAGCGACCACACGCCGGCGTGCAGCCGGACGTCCGCGAGAGCGCACGCGATGTTACGCAGCGCGAAGTAATCGAGTTGCAACCGTTCCGCGGCGGTGTAGAAGTCCGCAATCTCGGCCATGAGGTCTTCGGCGTAGCAGGCCCACCCTTCGACGAGCGTCCCCGCGGAGAGCAGCACGAGGCCGCTCGCGGCGTCGGTGCCGGCGATGCGCGCGAACCGCGACGCCGCGGCGCGCGCGTAGTAATTCTGGGTATGATGGCCGATGCTGCCGTGATGGACGGCGTGCACGAGCTTAATCGTCGCGACGCTCGCCGGACCGTCGACCCAGTACGTGCTGCCGCTTCCGGGCCGGCGCGCCGCCGGCGACCGGTACCAAAGAAAATAGAGATCGCTCGCGACGGCTTGCGCCCAGGGCGGCAACGCCGCAAAGGTGAGCGCGTAATCGCCGGGGGGCGAGACCAAGTCGCGCGCTGCGGCGA
>CAXUFI010000193.1:0-5324 GCA_964250245.1 uncultured bacterium | reverse complement strand
GGCTACGCGCGAGCGACGGCCCGCTGCGCGCCGCCGGGTTGAGCGGCGCGAAGATCGAGACGCTGCGCCGCGTCGCCACGGTGCTCGAGAGCGGCGCGCTCGACGAAGCGATGCTCGCAGCGCGGCCGAGCCCGGCCGCCGCCGCGCTGCTTTGCGAGATCAAGGGGATCGGCCCGTGGACGGCGAGCGTCATCTTACTGCGCGGTCTCGCGCGCCTGGACGTATTTCCGGCGAACGACTCGGGCGTCGCGCGCGGCTTGACGGCGCTCGCCGGCGGACCCGTCGACGTCGAGGCCGCGCTGGCGACGCTCGGCGCGCAGCGCGGGATGCTGTACTACCATCTGCTGCTCGCCCGGCTCGAAGCGAGCGGCGCGATCGCGTCAGGCCCGCTCGTTTGAATCGCGCTAAGTACCGGTAAGGGGACCGCAGGGTAAAGAATTCTTCCGCGGAACGTGGCCCGCACCACGGCCGCTCGGCTTTTTTGCGCGGTCACTTGGAGGAACGAACGTACATGAAACCACCGGCTGCCGGCAGCTTGGCGCTCGCCGCGCTCATCGCTCTAACGAGTTCGAATTCGCTCGCTGCAAAGCAGTTGAAGTCCGTCGGCGTGGCCGTCGGCGACCTCGCAAACCCGTACTTCGAGGCGATCGGCGAGGGCGCGACTGCAGAGGCGCAAAAGCTGGGCGGCGCGGGCGTCAAAGTTACGACGGTTTCGAGTAAGTACGATCTCAATACGCAGGTCGGTCAGATCGAAAACTTCATTTCGAATAAGACCGATATCATTTTAGTCAATGCCGTCGACCCCAAGGGGATCGCGCCGGTCCTTAAAAAAGCGCACGACGCCGGCATCGTGGTGGTCGCCGTCGACGTCGGCGCCGAGGGCGCCGATGCGACCGTAATGTCGAACAACCTCATGGCCGGTATTTCTTCGTGCTCGTATTTGGCCAAGCAATTGGGCGGCAAGGGTAACGTCGTCATCGTCAACGGTCCGCCCGTGACGGCCGTCATCGATCGGGTGACCGGCTGCAAGAAAGTGTTGAGCGCCGATCCCGGCATCAAGATCCTCTCCGATAACCAGAACGCTCAGGGCAGCCGCGACGGCGGACTCGACGTGATGTCGAATCTCTTGACCGCGAATCCGAAAGTCGACGGGATTTTCGCGATCAACGATCCGTCGGCGATCGGCGCGAGCCTCGCGGTAAAGCAGGCGCACCGGAGCGACGTGAAGCTGATCACCTCGATCGACGGCGCGCCCGACGCCGAAAACGCGCTCAAGGATAAAGACGGTCTCTTCGCCGCGACGGCCGCCCAAAATCCATATAGAATGGCGACGCTCGCCATCGACGATGCGTACGGCATCATGAACGGCAAGCAGCCGGCGAAAAAAGTAACGCTGCTCGTAACGCCGCTGATAACGAAGAGCAACGTCTCGACGTATCCGGGCTGGCTGAAGAAGTAGCGGCCGGCGAACGCTGTGGACGGCAAGCCGGACGGCCGAGTCATCTTCGAAATGCGCGGCATCGACAAGAGCTTCGGGGCGACGCACGCGCTGCGCAAGGTGCGGCTGAGCGTTCGCAGCCATGAGATTCACGCCGTCATGGGCGAGAACGGTGCCGGCAAGAGTACGCTCATGAAGATCCTCTCGGGCGTCTACACGCCCGACGCGGGTGAGATTCTGCTCGACGGAAAGCCGGTAAAGATCGACAACCCGGCGGCGGCGCGCGATCTCGGGATCAACCTCATCTATCAGGAGCTCAGCGTCGCGCCGAATATGACCGTCGCCCAAAATATATTTATGGGCAGCGAACCACGCAAAGCGTTCGGGATCGTCGACGAGCGAGCGATGAGACGGCGGACGGCCGAGGTACTCGAGAATCTCGGCGCTCGCTTCAAACCGGCGACCCTCGCGAAGAATTTGTCGATCGCCGAACAGCAACAGGTCGAGATCGGCCGCGCCCTCATTCACGAGGGACGGATCCTCATCATGGACGAGCCGACCGCAGCGTTGTCGGATCGCGAAACGGACCAGTTGTTTCGCATCATCGAACAGCTCCGCGATAAGGGTATCGCGATTCTCTACATCAGCCATCGCATGGCCGAAGTACACCGGCTCGCCTCCCGCGTGACGATCCTGCGCGACGGCGGGTACGTCGGTGAGTTGTCGCGCGACGAACTCGATCCGCGGCGGGTGGTCTCGATGATGGTCGGCCGCGAACTCGGTGATTTCTACCAGCACGAAGAACGCAAAAAGGGCGGCGCCGAACGCTTACGCGTCGAGAACGTTTCCGGCGGAAAGGTGAAGCCGGCCTCCTTCAGCTTGCGGGCGGGAGAAGTAACGGGCCTCGCCGGGCTCGTCGGCGCCGGCCGCACGGAACTCGCGCGGCTTATCTTCGGCGCCGATCCGTTGGAGGCGGGCAGCGTGCTGCTCGACGGCAAAGCGATCGACGTCAAAGCGCCGGGCGACGCCATTCACTTGGGCATCGGTTATTTACCCGAGGACCGCAAGAGCCTCGGGCTCTTCCTGCAACTCTCGGCGCTCGCGAACACGGCGATGAACGTGCTCGGAAAGAACGCGCGCGCCGGCGTGATCGACCGGCGGAAGCTCGTCGCGCTGACGCGCTCGGCAATCGAGCGGCTCAACGTGAAGATCGGCGGCCCGGAGGGGATCGTCGGCGGTTTGTCCGGCGGCAATCAGCAAAAGGTGCTGCTCGCACGGTGGCTCGAGATCAAGCCGCGCGTCCTCATTCTCGACGAACCGACGCGCGGCGTCGACGTCGGGGCCAAGAGTGAGATTTATAAGATCATCCATCAGCTCGCACTCGACGGGGTCGCCATCCTCTGCATCTCGAGCGAGTTGCCCGAACTCGTCGGGATTTGCGATCGCGTCCTCGTGATGCGCGAGGGCGAGATTTCGGGTGAAGTCACCGGGACGCAGATCACCCAGGAAAATATCATGGCGCTTGCAGCGCAAGTCGAGGCCGCGGCCGCCTGAGCCGTTCTCCGCTCGTTACGAAAGATACGGCGACGTAATGACTACCGCAAATCCTCCCGTCTCCGTCAAGCCCGAACGCGAACGCATCGTCCGGCCGAGCGCCGCCTCCGCGCTGCGCAGCCTCGGCATGCTGCCCGTACTGATCGTCCTCTACATCTTAATGTACGGGCTCACCGTGTGGGTCGCCGGCTCCGGCGGTTCGAACTTCTTGACGCTCGACAACACGTACAACATCTTGCGCCAAGTGTCGATCAACTTGGTCCTGGCATCCGGGATGACGTTCGTTATTCTAACCGCCGGCATCGATTTGAGCGTCGGGTCGGTGCTCGCGGTGTCGGCCGTCTTCGGCATGCTCGTTTCGCTGACGCAATTCGCAAGCTTGTCGATCCCCGTTTTTCTGGTCGCGGGCTTGCTGTGCGGGCTCATCAACGGCGTGCTGGTCGCCTTCGCGGGCTTGAATCCGTTCGTGGTTACGCTCGGTACGATGACCGCGCTCCGCGGCGCGGCCTACCTCTTCGCGAACGGCACGAGCATCTTAAATCAAAATATCCCGAGCTTCGAATGGATGGGCAACGGTCAGTTCCTCAACATCCCGTGGCTCGTCTGGCTCGCTGCCGGCGTCGTGCTCGTCAGCTGGTTCATCCTGCGCAAGACGGTGCTCGGGTTGCAGATTTACGCCGTCGGCGGCAACCCGCAAGCGGCCCGGCTCACGGGGATCAAGGTGGGCGTCGTGCTGATGTTCGTCTACGCGATCAGCGGATTATTCGCCGGTCTCGGCGGCGCGATGTCGGCGAGCCGCTTGTACGGCGCCAACGGCAATTGGGGCACGGGATACGAACTCGACGCGATCGCCGCGGTCGTCCTGGGCGGCACGAGCCTCAGCGGCGGCGTCGGTACGATTAGCGGCACCGTCATCGGCGCGCTCATCATCGGCGTGATGAATAACGGCTTGACGATCCTCGGACTCTCGTCGTTCTGGCAGTACGTCGCGAAGGGCGTCGTAATCGTACTGGCGGTTATGCTCGACAAGTGGCGTCAGCGGCACCAAGCGGCCTAAGCGGCGGCCGCTCCGGCCGCCGCGAAACGCCGGTCGCCGGCCCGGGGTTATGATGCGGGATGACGACCGTAACCGATCCGCTTCGAATCCAGCGCGCGGGCGACCGCGCAAGCTTCGACCACGGTTGGCTCAAAACGAGCCATTCGTTCAGCTTCGCGAGCTATTTCGATCCGAACAATCTCAATTGGGGCGCCTTACGCGTGTTCAACGACGACGTCGTCGCTCCGCACAAAGGCTTCGGGAATCACCCCCATCGCGATATGGAGATCCTCACGTACGTTCTGGGCGGCGAACTCGCGCATCGCGACTCGCTCGGCAACGAGCGGATCGTCAAGAGCGGCGGCGTGCAATATCTCAGTGCCGGCACCGGCCTCTCGCACGCGGAGTACAATGCCGCGCCGGACGCGCCGCTGCGCTTCGTGCAGATGTGGGTCGTCCCGAGCGCACAAGGGCTCGCGCCGCGGTACGGCCAGGTCGATTTCGCGCCGGAAGATCGTCGCAACCGTTGGCTGACGGTGGCCAGCGGCACGCACGGCGTCGAAGCGCCGATCGCGCTTTCACAGGACGCCACGTGCAGCGTCGCCCGGCTGGAAGCGGTGCAGCTCGGTAAGAGCGTCGCGGCGGGCCGGCTCGCGTTCTTGTTCGTCGCTTCGGGTGAGGTGCGGATCGGTTCGCAGACGCTCGGGGCGGGAGACGCGGCCCGCATCACGGGTCCATTCGAAATCGAACTCGCGGGCACGGCGGAGACCGTGCTCTGGGACGTGCCGCCGCTTCGCGCCGCAGCCTAAGTTCTGGCGGGCTATACCGCTGCGGCCGCTTATGCGGAACGGCACGCGTTACAAGCCTTCGTCGCCGTTCGCGGCGGCGCGACGGAGTTCGCTCGCTTCGCGGCCGGCTTCGACGCGGCGACGCCGCACGCGCTCTATAGCGGCACGAAGAGCTTTTGGGGTCCGCTCGCGCTCCTGGCCGCGAGCGACGGGCTCATCGATCTCGACGAGCCGGTGTCGGCGACGTTCGAAGAATGGGGCGGCGGCCGCCGCGCCGCCGTCACGCTGCGCATGCTGCTTTCGCTCACCGCCGGCATCGCCTTCGGCGGCCTCGGGGCCGGCGTGCCCATATACGCGAAAGCGCTCGCGACGGAGCCGGTGAACGAGCCGGGCGAACGGTTTACCTACGGCGGCATCCCGTTGCAAATCTTCGGCGCGGTCCTAGCGGCGAAGCTTGCCGGACGAGGCCTGACACCGCACGGCTACCTGCACGAACGGCTCCTCGAGC
>CAXUFI010000192.1:0-5326 GCA_964250245.1 uncultured bacterium | reverse complement strand
GCCTGGCGGAGAGCCCGGCGGCCGCGGCACGTACGGCGGCGGCCGGCACGGCGGGAGGGACTCCTCCCTGCGCGACGACGCCGGCTTCGCGCTGCTTAGCCTCAACCTCGATCGCGACCAAATGCGGTCGCTCTTCGCGCCGCCCCGGTAATCGCGGCCGCTGCGAGCCCAGTCCTTGTGACGGTATCGGGGGGCCGTTCGTCTAAGGCTTGTGGCTACCAGTCTCCAGAGGTCGATTATCCGTGACGTTCGTTAGCGATCCCGCGCTCCATGAGATCGAACAGAAGATCGAGGCCGGCGTGTCGCTCGACCGGGCCGACGGCGTCGCGCTCTTTCGCACGCGCGACGTTCACACCCTCGGCCGCCTGGCGCAACGCGCCAAAGAGCGTAAGAGCGGGAAGAAAGTCTTCTACGTCCTCAATCGCTACATCAATTCCACCAACGTCTGTTACGCGAATTGCAAGTTCTGCGCGTTCGCGGTCGACGAGTTCAAGGAACGCGAACGCGCCGTGCGGATGCCCGCCGACGAAGTCTACGCGAAAGCGCTCGAGACGGGACCGAACTTCAATCAAGTTCACATCGTCGGCGGCCACGATCCCAAACAACTCTCGCTCGACTACTGGTTGCCCCTCATGCGCCGTTTCAAAGAGACGTTGCCGCACGTGCAGTTGTCGCTCTTCACCGCGGCCGAACTCGACTACATGGCGCGCCGCCATCGGCTCTCGTATGACGAATTGCTCGGCACCTTGCGCGATGCCGGCTTGGACAATATCAACGGCGGCGGCGCGGAAGTCTTCAGCGCCCCTTTTCGCAAGGAAGTTTGTCCGAATAAGGTCGACGCCGCTCACTGGCTCGAAGTGCACGAGGTCGCGCATCGCCACGGCGTCGCGTCCAACGCGACGATGCTCTACGGCACGATCGAAACGCTCGAAGAGCGCGCCGAACACCTCATCATGTTGCGCGAATCGCAGCAGCGCTCGCCCGGCTTCAATGCCTTCATCCCGCTCGCGTTTCATCCCGACGGCAACGAATTGTCCGCGCACGGCTGGACGAGCGGGCTCGACGATATCCGCATGTTCGCGACGGCGCGCTTGATGCTCGACAACTTCGACCACATCAAGGCGTACTGGATGATTCAAGGCCTCAAGGTCTGTCAAGTCGCGCTGCAATTCGGCGCGGACGACATGGACGGCACGCACGGCTCGACGGACGAGGAGCGCATCTACCACAGCGCCGGGACGCAATCGGGTCAATACGTCGACGACCGCGAATTCCGTCGCTTGATTACGGAAGCCGGGTACGAGGCCGTGCGTCGCAATTCCACTTACGACGAGTTCCCCTGCGATTGGAAACCCGAGGACGGCGAAGCCGGAATCGTTCGCGCAACGCTGCCCGGCGCCAGGCCGACCGCGCTTACGGCGTTCTAATCGTGCTGCGTTCGGGGCGCATCGTCTATACGAACGATCTGCCGATCTACGCGGCCTTCGATCACGGCGCGGTCCGGTACCCGGGCGCGCTGTATGCCGACGTCCCCGCGCGGCTCAACGCGATGCTCCTCGACGGCCGGCTCGATCTCAGTCCGGTCAGCGCCTTCCAATGGGCGGCTGCGGCCGGCTCCCTCGCGTTGCTTCCGGAACTGTGTATCGGCGCGCGCGCCGAAGTGTGGTCCGTCGTATGCCTGAGCCGTACTCCTCTCGAAGGACTCGGCGGCGCGGAGATCGCCGTGACGGCCGAGTCCGCGAGCGGCCGCAGCCTCTTGCGGATTCTGCTCGAGCGGCGCTACGGCGGGCGGGCAAATTTCGTCGAGCACGCGGATCCCTTCGCGGCCGCCGCGGCGGGCAAACCGGCCTTGCTGATCGGCGATCGCGCGATCGACGCACAGCAGGCGTTCCCGCCCGAGATGGTTCACGATCTCGGCCGCGCGTGGCATGACTGGACGGGGCTCGACATGGTCTTCGCCGTCTGGGCCGTCCGGCGCGACGTGCTCGCGACCCACGAGGGCGCGGTGGCGCGAGCGCTCGAGGCCTTGATCGCCGCCCGCGCCTGGGGGGCGGCGAACATGGATCGCGTTATCGCATCGGCGCAGCACGTTCACGCGCGCAGTCCGGGTTACTATCGCGGCTATTACGATACGCTCAACTTTAACTTGGACGATCGGGCGCGCCTCGGACTCGAGCGCTACGTGGCGGAACTGCACGCGCTCGGCGCGATCGGCCGTCGTCCGTCCGTCGAACCGGAGGCCCTCGGTGTCACTAAACGCCGCACGGGGGGGCGGCCGCCCGCCGCCGTACGGCACCCGGCGTAACCAAGTGCCGCGCGACCGCGGCCGCGGCGCCGCCGCGCACCATCGCCGCTCCGCGCTCTACCCCGGGAACGACGTCACGTACGTTATCGACACGACGATCAATTACACGAACGTCTGCAACGTGCATTGCACGTTCTGCGCTTTCTTCCGGCCCGAGAAGCACGGCGAAGGCTATACGATGTCCCATGACGAGGTGCTGGGTCGCGTAAAGTTCGCGGCCGACCAGGGCGCGACGCAGATCATGATTCAGGGCGGCGTCAATCCGGAGCTGCGGCTCGACTGGTTCGAGCGGTTATTCCGGCGCGTGCGTTCCGAGTATCCCGACGTCGACATTCATTCGCTTTCGGTCTCCGAGATCAACGGGCTCAGTAACGTCGAGCAATTGCCGCCGCGCGAGATTCTGCTGCGTTTGCAAGCCGCCGGCCTGAAGTCGCTGCCGGGCGCGGGCGCCGAGATTCTCGTCGAGCGCGTTCGGCAACGGATCAGCGCGCGCAAGATCCAGCCCGACGCCTGGCTCGGCATCATGCGCGACGCGCAGGTGCTCGGGTTGCCGACCACGGCGACGATGATGTTCGGCTCGGTCGAGACGGTCGCCGAGCGGATCGAACATCTCGACGTGATGCGCGGCCTGCAAGACGAGACGGGCGGCTTCACCGCCTTCATCCCCTGGTACTACGTGCCGTACAAGACGCCGCGCGGCGGCCAGGAATCGACCGGGCTCGACTATCTGCGCGTGCTTGCGGTCTCGCGGCTCTATCTCGATAATTTTCCGCACCTGCAGGCGTCGTGGCTGACGCCGGGTCTCAAGATGGGGCAGCTCGCGCTGCTTTACGGGTGCGACGACATGGGCGGCACGATCCTCGAGGAGCGGGTCGTGACGCTCGCCGGTTCGACGAATGAAGCCACGCGCAGACAGCTCGAAGAAGCGATCAGCGGCGCCGGTTATCGCCCCGTCGTGCGCGATACCTATTGGAATCTTCGTCCGGCGATGAGGTTGGCGACGGCGAGTTGACGTAGCAGCCGGCGGCGCGCTGCGCCGGCGGGCTCGCGAACACGAGGTTCGCGAGCGCTTTGCGATCGAGGCAGCCCGCTTTCTCTTGCAAATCGCGAAGTTGCGACCGCAGCGAAGCGGTGCCGAGGCCGGTCCGGCGGGCCATTTCGGCAAACGGGTAGCCGCCGGCGACCAGGCGTAAGAGGGCCGCTTGGCTAGAGTCGAGCGCGAAGCGGTACGCGACTTGCGCGAGCCGCCGTCGCAGCAACGTACGTTCGCTGAAGACGGTATAGAACACGCCGGCCGGTCCGACCGCGCGCACGACGCGCAGCGCGATGTCGGAGGCCGCGAGGCCGGTGGCGATCGGCCGCCGAGCGAAATCGTGCGTTCGGATGAGGGTCGCGACCTCAGCCGCGACGTCCGGCGCGAGCGTGCTGCCGGTGCTCTCGACGAGGTCGTCGCGCGCCGACCCCGAGAGCAAGACGCGTAAGTCGGCGTCGACGATCTCGACCTGCCGCAGCATGGCGATGCCGGCCGAATTCTCGGGCGCTCCCTGTGGCTGCGGTCCGCGAGCATCGCTCATGCCGTAGGCGTTCGGTAACGGTGCCGCAACGTCTCTGCCGCAGCAGGCGCGGCGGGTGAAGTGTAACGCGCTTCACGTCGCCGGCTGGGCCGGCCGCACGGCTTCGACGATCGTCGCCGCGGCGATCACTTCTTCGCCGGCTTCGTCGTACAGCGCCACCAATTGTCCCGGCGCGACGGCGCGTTCGGGGAGCTCGAAGGCGAGCTCGAGACGCTCGCGCCCGTGCAGGAAGGCGGTGGCGTAATTGAGCGGGGCGCGGTAGCGCGTCATGGCCCGGACGCGGACCGGCCGCTCGAAGCGCTCGGGCCGGATGAGGTTGACGTCGGTTGCGAACAAGCCGTTCACCGCGAGTTCCTCCTCCCGGCCGATGACGATCGTGTTCGTCCGCGCGTCGATGTGCGTCACGTAGCGCGGGCCGTCGTTGAAATGCGTCGCGGGCAAGCCGCGCCGCTGGCCGACGGTGAAGTGCGAGATGCCGTCGTGGGTGCCGACGGCCTCACCGCGCGCGGTCACGACCGGGCCGCCGCCGGTCGCGACGGCGCCGCGCGCGAGCACGGCGCGATAGTCGCCGCCTTCGACGAAGCAGATATCCTGCGAATCGGCCTTGTCCGCTACCGCTAAACCGAGCCGCCGGGCGTGCGCGCGCGTCGTGGCTTTCGTCTCTCCCCCAAGCGGCAGCAGCAGGCCGCCGAGCTGCGCCGGGGTCAGCTGCGCGAGCGCGTACGACTGGTCTTTCCCCGGGTCGCCCGCGTAGAGGTGCGCGCCGTCCGGGGCGTGTTCGAGCCGCGCGTAATGGCCCGTCGCCACATACGCGGCCCCGATGCGCTCCGCGAACCGGCGTAGCGTGCCGAGTTTGACGAAGTTGTTACAGGCCACGCACGGATTGGGCGTGCGGCCGCTGCGGTAGTCGGCCACGAAGCGGTCGATGACGTGCCGCTCGAACGCCTCCTCGAAGTCGAGCACATAGTGCGGGATGCCGAGTACCGCCGCGCTCGCGCGGGCGTCGTCGAAATCCCGCGCTCCGCAGCACGACTTCGCGGCGGCCGGCTTCGAGGGCGCGTACATCTTCATCGTCACGCCGACGACGTCGTAACCCAGCTCCCGTAAGAGTCCGGCAGCGACCGCGGAGTCGACGCCGCCGCTCATCGCCGCGACGACGCGCGGCCTATCTGTGGCTCCCATGCGCGCTACAGGATAACGTACCGGGGACGCAAACACAAAGTGCGATGCCTGAAATAGGGGATGAGTTTCGCACCGCTCGGCAGGCGCGCCATCTCTCGCTGTCCGAGGTTTCGGAGCAGCTTCACATCCGTTCCATCTACTTGGAAGCGATCGAGAACCACGATTGGGCGCTCATCGGGGCGCCGGTGTACGTCCGCGGATTCATCCGCACCTACGCGCGCTTTCTCGGCCTCGAGCCCGAACCCGCCGTCGAGTACTATAACGC
>CAXUFI010000191.1:0-5349 GCA_964250245.1 uncultured bacterium | reverse complement strand
CGACGTCGCCTTCAAATAGATGTCCTGCAGCAAGATATTCTGCGTCGTGGCGGCGACGAGCGACGTGCTGGGTTTACACACCGAAACCGGCGTCGAGACCGGCTCCCAGAACGACGTCCGTACCGCCGTAATCGACGGACCGAGATCGACCGTGCAACTCGTCGTGCCGAGCGGCAGCGTCCCGCCGTCGAGCACCGAGTACATCGCGTAGAGCGAATACGCCGTGTACGGATTGGTCTCCGCAGAGACCAAACCGCCGTATCGGATCCCCTCCTGCATCCGCTCGCTCAGCGCGCTTTCGCGAACGGCCCAAAACGTTCCGAAGAGGCCGATCAGAAAGAGCGGCATCATGATCGCCGTTTCGTAAATCGCCTGGCCGCGCGGGTGGACCCGGCGGCCGCGCCCGTTCAACAGGCACCCGTCGTGCCCGAGAGCACGACCGTCCCGCCGAAGGGCCGGATCGGCACCGCGCCCCACCAGCCGACGCGCGCGTCGAATTGGTCGCTAAGGATGGTGGCCCCGAACACGCCGTAATTTACGTACGCGGTCGTTTGCTCGCCGCCGAAGTTGACGTCGTACCAGTTGTACAGCGCGCTCGGTGAAGAGAGCGTCGTCGGCTCGTCGGGTTGAAAAGCCGCTCCGGCACCGTGTATCGGGTCGACCACCGCTCCCGGCTGCAGCCAATCCTGTTCCACCATGACGTTGGCGGCGGCGGCGCGACCGACCGCGTAATACGGGGCGAAACGGACCGGCCCGAAATTCGGAATCACGGCCGGCACGAGCGCGCACGTGACGATGTCGACCTGAACCGGCGCCAGCACGGAGGCGTTCTCCTGGGCGTCGCCCGCGCCGTAGTCGATCCGCCATTGCTGTGCATCCGCCACCACGTTATTGAGGCCCGTTTGTTCCGCGATGCCCGCCACGCCGTTGGGCTGCGTCGCACCTTTCGGCGCGAACGTGTATTTGAAGGCGATGTCGCCGCAGATCGGGCTCTGTGTGGCGGCGGCTGCCGGCGTCGCCGACGGCGACGGCGAGGGCAGCGCTTTGGCCGCGGCCGCGCAGGTCTGAAACGTTTGCAATAGCGACGTCGCGTCGCTCTGAAAGTTCGGGAACGTTCCGAGCGCCGTCTCGTTATTGAGATCGGCGAGATCTTGCGAATAGCGGTTGACCGCGCGCATGTAAGCGATGCGCAGATCGCTGTACACGCGGCCGCACGAGCCGTACGCGACCGAGCCGTAGAGTACGTTGGACGGATCGAGCGAACCGACGCAACCGCCGGATTGGTCGATCGTCAACAGTAACGAGTCGAGCAGCCGCCGGATACGGTACTCTTCGACGCCGGCCGCATAGAGGCTCGCCGTCATGACGTTGAAACGCTCGGCCTGGATGCCGACGATGCCGGCGGCGGCCGAATCGGCGGCGTTCTGGGCGCGGATCTGCATCCGCACGGCGTTGCCGTAATTGAGGCCGAGGACCATGAGCGAAAAAGCGGCGATGATGCCGAACGCCCACATCGGCAGGACTTGACCGCGTTCGCGCTGCCGGTTCACAGGCAGTTCGTTTGCGGCGTCGTCGGAATCGTACCGACGCTCAGCGCTCCGCCGGGTGCCGTTCCCGGCGCGACCTTGTTATCCCAGCCGTACACGGTGTCGATATTCTGATCGGTCGGTACGTCGAAGTTCTGGACCGTGCCCGTCACGTTCTGAGCGATCGGCGGCCCGAGCCCGAAGTCGTTCATGCCGCTGCGCGTCGTCGTGTAACTCGGGTAAAGCGCGCTCGTCGTTCCCCAAAGCGAATAGAAGACGACGGCCGCGTTCGTCTGCCCGGCGCCGGCCGGGTTGATGCTCGGCGTGTCGTAGTATCCCTTGAGCGTCGGAAAGAGCGAAAAATAGCCGGCGATGAGCGCGTAGACGCGCTGGTGGCAGGCCATGAGGGAAAACGTCGACGTTCCGGCCAGTCCGCCCGCGCCGGGTAGCGGGTTCGCCCAATTGCCGACCTGCTCGCCGGCCGCCGCGTGTAAGAATTCGCTCGTTCCGAGCGCCAGGAAGTTCACGCCGGCGTTCGTGCAGGACGTCCACGGCTGCGGATTGTTGCAATGGTGGAGGTAATCGAAGCCGATGAAGTACGGCGGTGCGTGCTCGCCCGCGCTAAAATAGTTTCCTTGGAACGTCGACGCCGCGCCCGGGCTGCAGCCGGAGGCCGAGTTCGAGACGTTGGCATGGATCCCGCACTCGAGCCAGACCGCCTCGACGGACTGGCTCCTGACGCCGACGCTCTTACCGAACATCGAAAAGATGTTCGGCTTGGTGACGGTCGCCGTCTCGAGGGTCGGTTCGATCATCGATGCGCCGCCGTTGCGGTGCGTCGCGGATGCGCTCTGCTCCGCCGCGTCGGTCGAATTGTAGCCGTAATCGACGGGCACGCTCGGACTTGGCGCCGGCGCGACGGTCGACGCGATGAGGCTCGGCGCGATCTGCGGAAAGATGTTGCTCGTCGCCTGTTGCGGCGACATGCTGGCCGCGACGCCGACCGAAACGAGGTGCGCGTCGACGAACGAAGCGGCATCGACGGTGATCTGCAGAAAACCGAGGACGCCGACTTGAATGCTGAAGAGCAGCATCGTGAGGATGACGCCGACGACGAGCGCCGTCTCCACGAGCACGGCGCCGCGCGTGCCGTGCTTGGCGCGCTCCGAGTTCGGACTCACGGGACGGCGATCGAGCTGTTCGACAGATTGTTCGCGTTGTTATTCGCTTTGCCGGTCGCATACGAGCCGACGCCTTTGTAGGCGAGCATCATCAAGATCGTGAGCGTCCCCATGACGATGCAGTACTCGACCATAGCCTGCGCCGACTCATCGCCCATGAGGCGCAGCAGCGTGCGAGCGTAGGACGTAACAGAACGTGACGGCACCAGCATACGGTACCCTCAAGACTCCGACCGGGGTAGAGACCGGCGACACACCGCTGCGACCGTTATTTCGTGATGATCGTCGGCGTCATGATGAAAACGACGTCGGTATCGGCGCGTTGATAGCTCGTCGACCGGAAGAGCGCGCCGAGGATCGGCAGGTCGCCGAGAAACGGAAACTTCGTGATGTTCTTCGATTCGACGCGCCGCACGAGACCGGCCATCACGATGCTCTCGCCCGTCTGCGTGATGACGTCGGTCGAGAGTTTGCTGACTTTGAGCGCGGGCACGACGAAGCCGTTGAGTGAGATGCCGTCGGCGAAGTCGAGGTCCGAGATCTCCGGCGCGATCTTGGTTTCGACGCCGCCGTTGCCCATGATCGTGGGCGTTACGTTCAACTGAACGCCGTATTGCTTGTAATCGATCGATACCGTTCCCAGACCGCTCGAGATCGGGATCGGAATCTCGCCGCCGACGAGGTACGAAGCGGCTTGGCCGGATTGCGTCACGAGATTCGGCGAAGAGAGCGTGCGCGCGTGGCCTTCGACCTCGAGCAAGTCGAGCGTCGGGGCGAGCAAACTCAAGAGTCCGAAGTTTCCGAGATGGAGCGGGTTCTCGATCGCCGTCAGCGAGGTGCCGCTCGAACCGCTGATCGTATACGGGCCGCCGCCGGGCGGCGAGTTGACGGTCGTCGGAAACGCCGTCTGCAAGCGGAGGCCGAGTTGCGTCTGCGCGGTCTTATCGACTTCGAGGACGTAAATTTTAATGTCGACTTGGCTCGCGGTAATGACGCCGAGCCGGTCGATGACTCTCCCGTCGCCGCGTAAGTAGCGGCCCGAAGCGCTCTTGACCTCATCCATGACTTGCTGTTCTTGCCGCGTGTCGCGTACGGAACCGCTCACCACGATATTGCCGCCACCGTCGAGATCGGCGCTGACGCCCTGACCGGACATCTTCGAGAGCTCGCCCTGCAAGCCGCCGAGCGGCGTCGTTACGACGACGGCGTTTACCACTTGCGCGTCGGGGCCGCCGGCGGTGAACTTCATGCCGCGGAATTGCGCGATGACGTCGTTGATGTGATTGAACGCCGTTACGTCGCTGACGTTGCCGCGCACGAAAACGTTATCGCCGATCGACTCGACCACGATGCCGGGTTCGTGAATGGCGCTGCGGACGATGTTGGAGAGTTCGTCGAGACTCTGTTCGGTTATCGTTACCTCGTAAACTTGCTCTTGCTCGCCTTCCCAAACGAACACGGTCGTATGACCCGCGCTCTTGCCGTTGATGAGAACCGAACTGCGGCCGATGGGCACGACGCCCGCCACGCGGCTATCGCCGACGGCTAAACGCGTTACGCCGCTTGCCTTGACGAGGATCGAATGTCCCGTGGCGACCGAGAGGATGCCCGCCGGTTGCGCGGCGGGCGAAGGCTGCATGATGGTAGCGCAGAAAATACCCGCTAGAGGAAAGCCGCGTTTGACGATGCCCGTAAAGATCACGGCTTTTCCTAAACTCTGCAAGTTGCAGGTTCGAATATACGCATAGCTGAGTTATCGGAGACTTCTTTCGCTACCTGAGCAGATTACTGAAGGAGCCTCTCCGGCGTGAAATTATTCGCTATCGCTCTGGTCGCCGCGCTCTCGTCCGTCACCGGCGTGGTGTCGGCGGATGACGCACGCGCCTTGCCGCTCGCCTCGGTCGCGCATCGGCTCGGCTTAATCTATACCTATCTCGGTTCCGATGACGAAGTCTCGTTGACCGGTCACGGCGTGGCCGTAATCGTCCGGCCCGGAAGCTCGTTCTTCTCCGTGAACGATCGCGTCGAACCGGTCGAAGGTGATGCCCCGCGTTATCAAGGCGGCGATCTCTTCGTATCACCGGCGTTCGCGCATCAGCTCGGCACGATCGAGCGCGCCGCGGCGAAGAACGACGCGATGCGGCGGTCGCGCACGCTCGCCTCGAGCGACCTGCATATTAACGCCGCGCCGAAGAACGGTATGACGCACCGCGTCACGACGGTCGCGATCGTGGCGATCCCCGGGACCGAAGACGTCGCCGTCTCGGGCCAAGCCACGCCCGGAGCCCTCGTCGCGATCGTGCTCAAAGCGGACGCCGCGCCCGAGCTTCCGACGATCTATCTCAATCGCTCCTTCACGCTGGCCGGCAGCGACGGCAAGTATTCGGTCGAGATTCCTACGGCACCGAACTATTTTACGGGGTCGGTCCTCATCGCCGAAGCGGCGGGCATCGACGATGCGACGCCGATGACGGCGAGTTTCACGCCCCCGGCCAAGTGACGCCGTTCGCCGCCGCGCTGCTGTTCGCGGCGGCCGCGTTCGCAGCGGAGCGGATCTGCGAAACGCTGTGCCGCACGATCGTGCCGTTCGCCGACGGACCTCGGCCGGGAACGCCGCCGCGGCTCGCGCTCGTGCTCGCCGC